>JAHEIW010000007.1:0-6932 GCA_024639185.1 Deltaproteobacteria bacterium
ACCTTTATCTGATCGCCGATGGCAAAATTCTGTTTCACATTCAATTTAATCTTCACCCCTGAGGTGGAGATGTCTTCAATCGTCATCAGACCCCGGTTCTGGGGTTGGCCGTCGATAAAATGAACATAGGTCCCCGGCAGGCTCGTCTCCTTGCGATACTGCTTTCTTTTTTCCAAGATGGCCTTGTAGGCATGCCCGCATGGGCATTTGACATTGACCTTAACCATTTTATCGAGGGTTGCATATTGGGAAACATCAACGGTTTTTGTCCGCGTACATTGCGGACAGGAAAAGGTCGCCATCTGTTTGCTGGTTATATAGACTTTTTCACTCACCGGATCTAACCTGAAAAACAATCTAATGATTGATTGAAGGCAATTAAAAAAAGAGCGCGCTTTGCGCAGGCCAATGCTGATTCAATAACGGCCCACCCAAACAGCCGTTTTTATGTAACACAAAACACACGGTCTACTAATTTTTATCATATTATTCCGTAATTTTAAAGAGATATTTGGACAGATGGGCATCTGTGTCGAGGCGGCAGATTGCCTGCATTTCACAGGATTCTGATGGTCCATAAAATTCAAATCTATGAAATTTTAAATTTGCACATCCGGTAAACGAAGTGATAGCAACTATTCAAAACGATTTCTTCTTGTGAAACCAATATAGATAGGCTTTTATTTATTGACTTTCAAATAATTTTGCTGTACACTTTTCAAAAAAACGCCAACATATGTAACCAAAACTAAAAGAAGGAGGCAGAAATGACAAAGGCAGAATTGATCGACAAAATGGCAAAGGACGCTAAAGTTTCGAAAGTCGCAGCCGGCAAAGTGCTGGATTCTTTCATGAGCAATGTCACCAAAGCGTTAAAGAAAAAGAACGGCAAAGTCACCCTGGTGGGTTTTGGGACCTTTCAGAAAACCCGTCAGAAAGCTCGCAAGGGCCGCAATCCTCAGACTGGTGCCCCGATCAAAATCAAGGCCAAAAATGTTGTTAAATTCAAGGCCGGCAAAGGGTTGAAAGCGGCGATTTAAAGTCGATTTGTAATTTAAAAAAAAGGCAGCTTATCGGCATCCGTTGTGCTGATAGGCTGCCTTTTTTATTTGTCATCGCCCGGAGAAGTTCGCGCTACGCTGATTCGAGTACCATCCACCCCTTACGCACGCAGATCATCCTGACAATTTAGTGCCGCACGCTTGATTTCTTTCTGCCAGCCCTTACGTTCTAATATTGCGATTAGTAATGCCTGATGGAGGGCCATCAAAATGACCGCCAAACAGCCAGATTATCAGGATGAAATTGATGAAAAAATAACCGAACCGCCGATGTATAAGGTGCTGCTTCACAATGATGATTACACGACAAAAGCCTTCGTTGTCGAGATCTTGATCGCCGTTTTTAATAAGTCCATAGACGAGGCGAGCCGTCTGATGTGGCAGGTGCATCGAAACGGTGTCGGCATATGCGGGATCTATCCTTACGAAATGGCCGAAACCAAAATAAATTTAGTCATTAAAATCGCCCAGGAAAATGGTTTTCCCCTCAAGATCAGCATGGAGAAAGAATAAATCAAAGGATTTCATAATGCAGTCATTGAATGCAAAGGATATTTTGACAAAGATTACCAGGTATAATCTGATTCGTAACGAGAGATTGATTTATATTGACGTGCACGAAACCAAGGCTGGAAAACTGGCGGGAAAATTCGTGGCCGTCCCGAATCTGGTGAATATTGTCGCCAGGCAGGAATTCCAGGGAACCGGGCAGACCGAAGAAGAGGCCTTGGAAAATTGTCTCCAAAAAATAAAGCACCTTGAGATCGAAGAGCTGTTTCCCCACAAAGAAAAATAGCCCAAATCGGATATGAATAGCTTCGGGTACTCCTCCTTATCTGATCCCAGCCGACGCAGTTAACCATTGGCCTACTGGTAATGGTCGAGCGGTGACTATTAATTTTGCAGTCCAGCCACGCGCCGGCAAACCATCACACCGCGATGTCCAAATCAAAAAAGCGATCCTGATCGTACCCTTTTAAAAATGATGGCTTTGTATTATTTTTGTAATCTTAGGCTGGTAGGCATTCTTGGCGGCCATTTTATTGGCCCGCGTTTTCATCATAAGCAGCGCGGCGAAAAAGCACGAGAAACCCAGCAGAACGGATAATGCCGAGGGGTCAAAGGCGATAAGGGGGGCCAGCATCTGCCCGCTGACAGCGCCGACGACCAAAAAGATGATCGGAAATACATAGATTAAAAAGGTGGCCTTCAACAATGACTTGGTTTCAAAACTTAAAACAATCCGATCCCCTTCTCTGGCTCCGGCGAGATTCAAGGCTTTGACTTCCATATCTTTACTGTCGCTGAGGGTATGACACGAATCCCTTGCCGTACATCCCTGGCAGGCGCTGCTGCGCGTCGTTTTAACCCAGGCGGCCTCAGACTCGGTCCGAAGGACAATCCCTTGTTCAGTAGCCAAAGATGACCTCGCTCATCTGGTTCAACGGTTCAAGGTTCAGGGGATGAATTTCACCCGGAAGCTTCGGTCGGTTCTTCTTTTTTGTCAACGGTTTCCGTTTGAGTGTGCTCATAGCAAATCAATCCGCACTGCAGACATCGATCCGCTTCTTCCCTGGCCATATCTGCTGAAAAACCTCTTTCAATTTCACCGCATAGCGCCAGTTCTTTGCCGCTGCAAATGGGCATGATCTGGCGCTGGCTGGCTTGCACCTTTTGGACATGATATACATTTTGCAGGGTCGATTGCGGTGTGATCACATCCTCTGTCAGGCTTGGCGAAAGCCCATGCATGATTTGATGTATTGATGCGGCCGCCCGGCGGCCCGCACCAATGGCTTTGATAGCCGCACTATAATCTGCCAGCACGTCACCTTCTGCGAACAGGCCGACCTCATCTTTGAAAGCAGGTTGTTTGTAAGGTTGGGCCCCCTCCCAGCGCAAGGATAAATCCGACGGTAGATCGGTCTTTTCGATTGCTTCAGCTTCCGCACCTTCGGGCATTGGCCGGATAAACACCAGTTCGGGAAATCGGCCGGTCGCCAATATTAAAGTTTGAGCCGATAGGATTGTTCTTTTGGCGGTATCGGCTTCAATATATTCCACCTGTTCGAGCCGATCCGCTTTGCCCATCAGGCGGTTGATCGCTGCATTAAACACAATATTAATATCGGTCATTCCCCGATTTTCCAATTCCGCATCCGAAACAGGACTGTTTTCCCAGCTCTCACGGAATAAAATAGTGATAGCCGTTGCACCGTTTTCCTGGCAGACTTTAGCGGCATCAAGCGCCAGTTTGCCTCCACCGGCAATGACAACTTCTGAGCCCATCGATAACGCCGCTGTCTGTTGCGGACCGAATCGCATCAGATCCACCAGCACATAGGTCCCGGGAATCGGAGATTCGATTTGATCTGTCGCCCCGCGCGCCAGACGGCTGTCCCAGCCACCGGCAGCCAAAAATACCGCATCAAATCCATCTTGAATCAATGAATCTACGGAGAAATCCCGACCGAGGATCTTTTGTTTTTCAATCTTAACACCCATTTCGACGATGCCTTCAATATCCCAGTCCAAAATCTCCTCGGGCAGCCGGTCCTTAGAAATGGCGCTCCTGAGCAATCCGCCCAGTTTTGCGGTGGCTTCAAAGACAGTCGCTTCGTGTCCCAGACGCGCTGTAAAAAAGGCGACTGATAAACCTTGTACACCACCGCCGATAACCGCAATTTTACGGCCGGTATCCGGCGCCTTGTAGGGCAGGATACGGTTGCCGCTTTCTTTTTCAACATCTGCGGCGTAACGCTTTAAAAAATTTATCGCCACCGGCTCATCAATATAATTTCGTCGGCACTCCAGTTCACAGGGCCGCGGACAAATCCGGCCAATCACGGCTGGAAAGGGATTGCGTTCCTTGATGACTTGAACGGCACGGTGATTATTTCCAATGGCGATTTGATGAATATATTCCCGTATGTTAATGCCGGCCGGACATCCCCGCTGGCAGGGTGTTGTGCATTCATCTGTGGTATATTCGCGGATAATCCTGCGCGTAATCGACGAAAGGTTAATAATGTGTTTGGGGCACACCCGTTCGCAGGTACCACAGCCCGTGCATCTTTGCTCGATCACTATCGGCAGGCCCTTGGGCCCCATGCGGATGGCATCGAAGGGACAGGCCCTGGCGCAAGTTCCCAGGCCCAGGCAGCCAATGGTGCACACTTTCATTCCACCGCCCAGCAGGGCCACCGCCCGGCAATCATCCAGACCGTTATAGACATATTTGGTATCCGCATCCGCAACCCCGAAATAACAGCCCGGTAAAGCAATATCCGGTTCAACCGCTTCGATCTTAACCCCCATAATACCAGCAATGGCTTCAGCCACTTCGGGGCCGGCGGCCACACATGAATTGGGTGCCGCTATCCCGGCAACAATGGCCTCTGCGTTTGCGCTGCAACCCGGCAGCCCGCAACCGCCTCAGTTAGCGCCGGGCAATTCTTCTTCAATCGACAGTATTTTGGGGTCAACATACACATAGAAAACCTTGGATGCGACGGCCAAAATGATACTGATGGCCAATCCCATGCCACCCATTAGAATGATTGCATCAACCATTGGACTCCCTCGACTAAAAATTATGGGTGATCTAAAGTGAGATAAAATACCTGAAATAAATTGAGTGAATCACTTACGACAGAGTTCACCGGTGCAATATCAATTCAGATTAAATTACGAAACCTACATGAGCGTTCCAAATTTTAAAATTTGGAACACTCATTTAGGTTAGTCAATTGCATCGAACTTGCATTTATCATAGCACGTCATGCATTTGATGCATTTTTCCGTGTCAATTACTGCAACTTCTTTCTTTTTCCAGGTAATGGCGTCTACCGGGCAGGCCCGAAAACACATACCGCATTTAGTGCACATTTCCGGTTGCACTTCAAACTTTAATAGAGACACGCAGCGCTTGGCCGGACAGCGTTTTTCAAGGACGTGGGCCTCGTATTCATCTTTAAAATAGCGCAGCGTAGACAGAACCGGATTGGGCCCCGTCTGACCCAAACCGCACAGCGCTGCCTCTTTGATGGTATCAGAAAGTTCCTCCATAATCTCAATATCTTCAGGTACCCCCCGGCCTTCACAAATTTTTTCCAGGAGCAGCAGCAGACGCCGCGTGCCTTCACGACAGGGCGTGCATTTACCGCAGGATTCGTCCTGCACAAAATCCATAAAAAAGCGCGCCATGTCCACCATACAGGTGCTCTCATCCATCACAATCGCACCGCCTGATCCCATGATGGCACCAACTTTAGCAATTTCCTCATAGTCAATGGGAATATCCAGATGTTGTTCAGGCACGCATCCGCCAGAGGGCCCACCGAGCTGCACGGCTTTAAATTTCTTCTTGTTGGGCACCCCGCCGCCGATATCATAAATCATCGTTCTCAGGGATGTGCCCATGGGCACTTCAACCAGGCCGATGTTGTTAACATCGCCTGAAAGCGCAAAGACTTTGGTTCCCTTGCTGCTTTCGGTGCCGACGCTGGCATACCAGTCACCACCGTTTAGAATAATCTGTGGGATATTGGACAGCGTTTCGACATTATTTAAGATAGTGGGCTTCTCCCATAAGCCTTTGAGGGCTGGAAACGGCGGACGCGGACGCGGCATCCCGCGTTTGCCCTCAATCGAGCGCATCAGAGCGGTCTCTTCACCGCAAACAAAAGCACCGGCGCCCTGGTAGATATCGATATCGAAGTCAAAACCGGACCCCAGGATATCGCTGCCCAGTATCCCGTAATTCCGGGCCTGCTCAATGGCAATGCCCAGCCTGCGGATGGCCAGCGGATATTCCGTGCGGGCGTAAATATAGCCGTGATGGGCATTGATGGCCCGGGCGGCAATCAGCATCCCTTCCAAAATCGCATGTGGATCCGACTCCAGTATGCTGCGATCCATAAATGCTCCCGGATCACCTTCGTCTGCATTACACAGAACATATTTGATATCACCGGCGCTTTTGCTGGCAAACTCCCATTTCAGCCCGGTGGGAAAACCGGCTCCGCCCCGTCCTCTTAAGCCCGATTTTTTCACCTCGGCAACGATATCTTCCGGTTGCATCTCCTGCAGGGCTTTGGCGGCTCCGAAATAACCATCACGGGCAATGTACTCTTCTATCACCTCCGGATCGATGGCCCCTTTGTTGCGCATTGCCCAAAACATTTGATGCTCGAAGAAAGGAATTTCACTCATGCTGGGAATGGTTTCTTTGGAAGCCGGCTCCACATAAAATAATTTTTTGACCGGTCGGCCTTTGAGAAAATGTTCTTCGACCAGGTGCGGAATATCTTTAACCTTTAATTTCTGGTAAAAAATGCCCTCAGGCTGAACCAGCATCACCGGCCCCACCGCGCAAAAACCGTTGCAGCCGGTCTCAACAATCTTAATCTCATCTACAAGCCCCTGACGGTCTATCTCTTTCTGAAGTTCTGCCTGAAAGACATCACTTTTGTAAGCGTGACAACCTGTACCGCCACACACCATCAACTGAGTTCTGACTTTATTCATGCTGGGCTCCCGCTATTGATCATTGAATATTGACAATTGAATATTGGAGGAATTCTATCATTTTTATATTTCGAGTTCTCGATTAAAAGTTAGTTGTTTAGTATGTAACATTTTAATTCGGCTGAAAGCCTTAAATATTCAATAATCAATTTTCAATTTTCCTTTTTACCACGAACCATCCAACCCCCGAAGTCCATTGACATACAGCCGGCCGCTGGCAACAAACAGAGAGTATTTGGTCAACAGACAGGGCAACTCATAGAATTCTGCCAGTTCAATGACGGGTGTATCGGGCTTTTTACCCCTGACAAAAACGACCGCTGCCACATCAGCAACCTTTGC
>JAHEIW010000007.1:7032-9415 GCA_024639185.1 Deltaproteobacteria bacterium
GACAGATTGAGACCGTCGCTGATATAGTCAATCAGCTCCACCGGCAGCCAGCCGACAACGTCCTGGCATTCACGTAACACACCAATGATCGAGCCCGGGACATTGCAGTTGGCCGAAATGATGTCATCGATTTTGGGCCACATTTCATCTGAAATATCGGGATGGTCAGGTCGGGTGTCAGGTGCCATGTGCAGAATCTCCCTCATTTGTTCGTGTTTATGCCAGATACGATAGAGCTGAATCGTTAACAAACATATGATGTGGTCACCCTTAACACAAATAAAACGGGGCAGGATCAAGGGAGTTTGTATGTCACAATGTCATAAAAATGTCAATGAGAACATCCTGTTTTAAGCCAACATATCTGTTCGCTTGACGACTTCAATTTGCTAGATTAAAATAGCGTCTTTCCCAGATCAATTAATAAAGAATACTGAAGAGAGAACCCATGCAAAATTTAATGCAGCGTCTGGTAGAAACGACCGCTTTCATCAAAAAAAAGACCCGTGTTGCGCCGTATATCGGTTATTTGACCGGTACCGGTTTAGGTGAAAGTGCCCAATCAATGACTATCGATACAACCGTTGAATATAGGGATATCCCTCATTTTCCGCTGTCAACGGTTAAATCCCACAAGGGCCGGATGCTTATCGGCAAGCTGGGCGGTTGCCCGATAGTTACCCTGCAGGGCCGCTTTCATCTTTACGAAGGGTATAGCCCCCTGGACGTCACCTACCCGATCCGGGTGATGCAGCAACTGGGCGTAAAGATTCTGCTGCTTTCAAATGCCGCCGGCGGCCTGAATCCCAGATTTAATTCCGGTGACATCATGCTGATAGACGACCATATCAATCTGACTGCAACAAACCCGCTTGTCGGTCCTAATGATGACCACCTGGGCAACCGGTTCCCGGATATGTCCCACGCCTATCACCCGAAGCTCATCACCCTGGCCGAGGAAGTTGCCCAAACCGCCGGAATAAAATGTCAAAAAGGTGTTTACGTCGGTCTCACCGGGCCGGCACTTGAAACGCCGGCAGAGGTCAAATTTTTGCAGACTATCGGAGCGCAAGCCGTTGGCTTTTCAACCGTGCAGGAAGTGATCGCCGCCGTCCACGGAGGCCTCAGAGTACTGGGGCTGTCCACGATTACCAATGTCCACAACCCTGCCGATCCGATCCCGGCCAGCGTTGAAGAAATCATTGCCGTCGCTCAAAATGCGGCGCCACGGCTGGAAACGATCCTTAAAGGAGTTGCCCAGAAAATATATGAAACCGAAATCTGCTGATATTTTGATCGAAAACGGAATCATCCTGACCATGGATGCCCATCAGACCACCTTGACTGATGGTGGGATAGCCATCACCGGGGACCACATTGCCGCCATCGGCCCGACAGCAGAATTTTCGAACTGGCAGGCAGCTCGAGTTATAGACGCCAGTGGCGGCATCATCATGCCAGGTCTGATCAACACCCACACCCACGCCGCCATGACGTGCTTTAGAGGCCTGGCAGACGACCTTCAATTAATGACCTGGCTCAATGATCATATTTTTCCGGCCGAATCCAAACTGGATGAACAAAAGGTCTATTGCGGCGCTCTGCTGGCCTGCGCGGAAATGATCATGTCGGGCACCACCTGTTTTTGTGACATGTATTTATTTGAAGATGCCGTCGCGCGGGCCGCCAGCGATGCCGGAATACGGGCAGTTGTCGGTGAAGTCCTGTATGATTTTGACTCACCCAATTACGGCCCTATCGCACAGGGGATCGAATATACCCGTAAATTGATTAATACCTGGCAGGACCACCCCCGGGTGTCGATTGCCGTAGAGCCGCATTCAACCTATTTGTGCGCACCTGAATTGCTGCAAAAAGCATTTGATCTGGCCAAAGAATTCTCGTTGCCGCTGGTGATTCATCTGGCGGAATCCAAAAGTGAAGTCGCTCAAATAAAAGAGCGATTTGGGCGCACTCCGGTGGAACATTTAGCTGAACTGGGTCTTCTGGGCCCAAATGTCGTGGCGTGCCATTGTGTCGAATTGACCGAAAACGATATTGCCTTGTTAAGGCACTATGAGGTCAAAGTCGCACACAACGCGGAAAGCAACATGAAAATGGCATCCGGCGTGGCCCCCATCCCCAGGCTATTGGATGAAGGCATTTGCGTGGGATTGGGAACAGATGGTTGCGCCAGTAACAACAACCTGGACCTGTTTTTGGAAATGGACACGGTGGCCAAACTTCATAAAGCCAAAACTCTGGACCCCACTGTTATGGATGCACAAACGGTATTAAAATTGGCCACCATCAAGGGCGCACAGGTGTTGGGCTTAAGATCGTCTATCGGGTCGCTCGCGATCGGCAAAAAAGCCGATTTGAT
>JAHEIW010000007.1:9515-71694 GCA_024639185.1 Deltaproteobacteria bacterium
TGGACCCCACTGTTATGGATGCACAAACGGTATTAAAATTGGCCACCATCAAGGGCGCACAGGTGTTGGGCTTAAGATCGTCTATCGGGTCGCTCGCGATCGGCAAAAAAGCCGATTTGATTATTATTGACACCGCCCGTCCTCATTTAACGCCTATGTACAACCCGATTTCCCATATGGTTTATGCCGCGCGGGGCAGTGATGTCACCACAGTGATCATTGACGGCACCCTCGTTATGGCAGACAGACAGCTTAAAACCATGAACCTCGACAGCGTTATAGACGATGTCAACCGGATCGCACAGGACATCATGGCCAAATAATTTCGGCCGCAAATATTTTACCGTTTCTGGGTATTTGATTGCTCCATCACTCCACTACTCCGGGTTATTTGTGGCAATTATGGATTTTCTTTCCAAGGAATCCAAAAGGGACTATGGTATGAAACAGTGAACTATGACCTTGTCATCCACAACGGCACCTTTGTGACAGTCAATGAGCGCTTTGATATTATCCCTGACGGTCTGCTTTGCGTCAAAGCGGGCAACATTGAACGCCTCGAGGGCCTGGCCGCCGATCAATCACCACCCCCGGCAACTGAAACAATAGATGCCAATGGCGGGCTCGTACTACCGGGGCTGGTGAACAGTCACACCCATCTTCCCATGACCCTCTTTCGGGGTTTGGCCGACGACCTGCCATTGGACACCTGGTTAAATGAACATATCTTTCCGGCTGAAGCCGCCTTCCTTCAGCCCGAAAATGTGCACTGGGGTGCCCTGCTGGCATGCGCAGAAATGTTGCTGTCAGGCACGACCACCTGCTGCGACGGCTATTTTTTTGAAGACCAGGTGGCGGCCGCTGTCGATGCCAGCGGCATGCGCGCCGTACTGGCCCAGGGGGTAATCGATTTTCCCGCACCTGGCGTGCCGGATCCTAAAAAAAACATTGCGGTTCCCCGGGCATTTGTTTCCAATTGGCGCCACGCATCCGCTTTGATCACGCCATCGGTATTTTGTCATTCGGCGTATATGTGCAGCGCTGAAACTTTGAAAAAAGCCAAAGCCCTGAGCATGGACGCCGGTGTGCGCTTTCAAATTCATGCCGCTGAAACCCAAAACGAATGCCGGCAAATCCAGCACGATCACAACACCACGCCCATCGCATATTTAGACGGCCTGGGGATATTGGATGAAGCCACCTTACTGGTCCATTGTGTCTGGCTCACCGCTGAAGATATTGAAATCATTTTTAAGCGCAGGGCCCGTATTTCTCATAATCCGGAAAGCAATGCCAAATTGGCCGCCGGAATTGCGCCGGTGCCCCAACTTTTAAAATCCGGCATTGTGCTTGGCCTCGGGACCGATGGATGCGCCAGTAATAACAATCTTGATCTGTTCCACGAAATGGACATGGCCGCCAAGATCCATAAAACTGAAACACATGATCCCACCACGATGGATGCCAGAACCGTGGTTGAGATGGCCACCATCGGCAGCGCCCGGGCGATCGGCCTGGATCACCAAATCGGGACCCTTGAAGTGGGCAAGCAGGCCGACGTGATTGTTATCGATCACCACAACCCACACCTGACACCAATGTATCACCCGGCCTCCCATATTGTTTATAGCGCTACATGCTCCGATGTCCGAGATGTGGTGGTCGCCGGGCGCGTCCTGGTGCGCAATCGACAGATTCTTTGCTTGGATGTTGAGCGGATTATGTCAAAAGTCAACGAGATTGCCTATCAAATTAAAAAGAGCCGCTGATTAATTTGAGACGCCTGGCTGATATTAGATAGCTACTGGCTGCTGGTAACCGGTTCAGGGTTCAAGGGTTCAGAGGTTCAAGCTTGCGATTGCTTGTCACTGGCTACTTGCTTTTGGCAACCGACGGCTGACTAAACCCATTCGCTTTATAAAAAAAACAGCCAGGAGCCAGTGGCCAGAGGCGATAAGCCAGTAGTCAGTAGCTTTAAAAAAGGACATTTAAGATGAATATGAGCGAAATTATTAAAGCCGCTCACGGCGAAAAACCCGTTGATGTGCTTTTCACCAACGGGCGCATGGTCAATGTCTTAACCGGTGAGATTGAGCAGCAGCCATTTGCTATCAACGATGGCATCATCGTCGGCTTTGGCCAATATAAAGCCAAAAAAACTGTGGATTTGAACAAGCGCTTTGTCGCTCCCGGCTTTATTGATTCCCATGTTCATATCGAAAGCGCTATGACCTGCATTTCCGAATTTGCCCGGGCAGTCGTGGTGCATGGCACAACGGCCGTAGCCGCAGATCCCCACGAAATAGCCAATGTGCTGGGTTCAGAAGGCATTTCCTATATGCTGCAAGCAGCTGAAGCGCAACCGATCAATATTTTTTTTACGCTGCCTTCGTGCGTGCCGGCAACCGATATGGAAACCGCCGGTGCCCGCCTGACGGCCGAGGATCTTGAGCCCTTTTTAAACCACAAGCGAATTGTGGCCCTGGCCGAAATGATGAATTATCCGGGCGTCATCAACGGCGATCCAGATGTTCTGGCCAAAATAAGCTCTGCCAAAGAGCATCGTAAACCCGTCGATGGTCATGCGCCGGGGCTTCAGGGGCCGGCCCTGAATGCGTATATTGCCGCTGGCATCCAAAGCGATCATGAATGTACCACCGCACAGGAAGCCAGAGAAAAAATGGCTGCGGGGATGCATATTATGATTCGCCAGGGGACCGGGGCCAAAAATTTAAAGGCGCTGCTGGAGGCGGTAAATGAACGCACGGCCAGACGCATGATGTGGTGCACCGATGATCGCCACCCGCACGATCTGGTCGCAGAGGGCCATATCGATTCAATCGTGCGAGAAGCCATTCAGTCCGGGCTGGACCCGATTTTAGCCATTCAGATGGCCACACTCAATCCGGCCGAATACTTTCGACTAGATCATTTGGGTGCGATTGCCCTTGGCAGGCATGCTGATGTGGTCATATTTTCCGATCTTAAAAAACCGGTGATTGAACAGGTATACTGCCGCGGCGTCTTGACGGCTGAAAACGGAAAAATGCTGCCCCACATCCAGACGCCGGCCTCGGCTTCAATTGCCCCTTCGATGCATGTGGATTTGCAGCAGGTTGATTTCACGATACCGGCTGAAGAAAAAAATATGCGGGTCATTGAACTTGTATCGGATCAATTGATTACCCACGAACGCATTGAAAAGCCGGTCGTAAAGAGCGGCCAGGCCATAGGCGATCCCTCAAAAGATTTGCTCAAAATGGCAGTTGTCGAGCGCCACGGCAAAAATGGTAATATCGGTATGGGTTTTGTCAAAGGCTTCGGCCTCAAGCGTGGTGCATTGGCCTCCAGTGTGGCCCATGATTCTCACAATATTATCATTGTGGGCACAACAGATGCGGACATGCATGTAGCATTGCAAGCCGTTGTACAGATGGGTGGCGGTCTGGCAGCTGCAACAGACCAAGAGGTTCTGGCCCGTCTGGCATTGCCGCTGGCCGGGCTGATGTCTTTTGAGCCGGTCATCGATGTACGTCAACAACTGGACGGTTTGATCAACATTGCTCATCAAATGGGGTGCACCTTAAGCGATCCATTTATGACCTTGTCCTTTTTGGCGTTGCCGGTCATACCCGCCCTAAAGCTGACCGACCAGGGATTGATCGATGTGAACAAATTTGAGGTCGTTCCGCTATTTGTATAAAGCACCAGCGGCCAGTCCGACTTATCATTGACACCAATGCCCCTTTGCTTTATACTTTGCGGGCCTTAAGTGTTCGGTATGTTTCATTTTTGTCCTTATTCAACGGCTGGGGAAAACAAAGACGGTTTTAACAACTGAATGGCACATGGAATGGGTATATGAAACTATCAGAAATTGTTGATGCGCTCGATGCAACCCTTTTGACCGGTGAGGACAAACTGGATAAGATCATCACCAGATGCGGCGCCAGCGACTTGATGAGTGATGTGCTGGCCGCAGTTTCTGAAGACTGTATCTTACTGACCGGATTGACAACCGTGCAGGTCATTCGCACGGCCATGGTGGCCGGGGTCGGGGCGGTGGTCATCGTCCGAAAGAAAAAACCACCCCAGGAAGTGATTGATATGGCCAAAGACCAGGGCATACCCCTGATATCGAGCCCCTATTCCATGTTTGTTTCCTGCGGCAGACTGCATGCGTGCAATCTTATTGGGCTTGACGGAAGACGCTGATCTGCCATTGGTCAAAGTCCGTCTGGCCCGCTTAACCGCACAATCCGGAAACTTTAAACCCATGCCTCAACTCAAAAAAAGCTTTCACATCAAAGGCAGAGATTTTATTCGAGCGGGCGAAGCCTCCATTAATGTTCAAAACCTTCTCAAATCAATGGATTTCGACCCGCGCTTGATTCGCCGGGTCGCTATTTGCGGTTATGAAAGCGAAATGAATGTGGTCATGCATGGCGGCGACGGCACCCTGAGCATTGAAGTGGACAATGACAAACTGATTTTAGAAATTACCGATGATGGCCCGGGTATCGAAGATATTGAGCTGGCCATGCAGGCCGGCTATTCGACGGCTAACGATGATCATCGTGAGATGGGTTTTGGCGCTGGCATGGGACTGCCCAACATGAAAAAAAATTCAGACCAGATTCAGGTTGAATCCCCACCAAATGATGGGACCGTGGTTCGAATGATCTTTTTTATTCCTGACAAAGGAAAATCAGATTGAGTAAAAAACTGACCTCAACTTGCTTTGTCCGCTTCGACCGGGACCTGTGTGCCGGCCATGGATCATGTCTGAGGGTGTGCCCTACCAAAGCCATCCGGATCAAAAAAAAGAAGGCCGCCCGCATTGTTGAACAATGTATCGGTTGCGGGGAATGCATTCGCATCTGCCGCGAACGCGCTGTGAGCGCAGCGACCGAGGGGCCCGATATTCTCGATAAAGATCAGGTCGCCATTGCACTGGTGTCACCGGTTCTCTATGCGCAATTTCCCGGTGTCATGCCCAAAGATGTGCTCCTGGGCCTTCATCAGATGGGTTTTGAGCACACCATCGACATGTCTTATTTTCTTGAGATGTTTCAATGTGCCACCGAAGAATTCATCCGTCGCAATCAAACATCCAACCAGGCTCCATGGCCCCTGATCTCACCGATTTGTCCGATCGTTGTGCGACTGATTGCGTTTAAGTTCCCCAGCCTATTGCCCAACGTTTTGCCGGTGCTGCGGCCGGTGGCGCTGATGGCCCGAGAGGTTAAACGGCGGCTTATTCCCGAATACATGGAAAAGGGCCAGGAGGTCGTTTTATACTATATCAACCCCTGCCCGACCAAAAAAGACCCCTCATGCCTGCCGGCCCGCCAGCAATCGGCGCCCACTGAGGTGGCCCTGGGAATCAACGATATCTATCCGCAACTGATAAAGCATGTGGAGCAAATTAAAGCCGCTGATGCCATTCCCTTTTACCAAACCCGTTTTGAGTACGAAACCTGTGCCACCGGCAATGCCTCCATGTGGGGCATGTCCGGCGGCGAAATCGCTGATATGGATATCGACCGGTCCCTGGCAGTTTCAGGAATGGAGGAAACCATTCACTATCTTGAAAAAATTGAAATGGGTTTGTTTCAGGATATCGAATATATCGAATTTCGTACCTGTCGGGAAGGCTGCCTGGGGGGCGTTCTCAATGCCATTGATAAATATCTGGCCAAAAGCGCCGTCCAAAGGATGATCAAACGATTCGGGCTTGGCCGTCGCCTGCACCGTGAAAATATTCTGCGCATGTATGAAAAGGGAGATTTTCAAAGCGAAAAAGATCCATCCAAACTGACCAGTCTGTTTGGTGCCCGCAAAGAAGCGCTGTCCATCGATGCAATGCAGGAAATTGAGAAAGTGATGCAGCTGATCAAAGGTACCGACTGCACCGCATGCGGCGCGCCGGACTGCCGTACATTTGCTGAGGATGTGGTGCGAGGGCAAGCAACCCTAAAAGACTGTCTGTTTATTGGTGGCCAAAGAAAGACAAATCGCTAATCCGCCTTAATCGGCAGACCGACTGGAAAGGATGCTGTAAAAAATGTTGGTTAAAGACCTGGTAGAAAGATTCGAACTTGAAGTGGCCGGCGGGCAAAATGGACTTGACCGCGAAGTCACCGAGGGCTATTGCGGCGACTTGTTAAGCGAAGTGATGGGAAACGCCCCGGCAGGATGCGTCTGGATGACCGTCCAGGGACACCAGAATATAGTGGCGGTGGCTGTACTGCGTGAAATGGCTGCCATTGTGGTTTCCGGTGGCCAGAATCCCGATGCGGAAACCATCCAAAAAGCGGACAAGGAAGGCATTCCTATCCTCAAGTGGCCGGATTCGTCTTTTCGCCTGGCCGGCCAACTTTTTAGCGCTGGCGTCGGAATTCCTGAAGCCGGCTAATTTACGTCCCGAGAGAAACAACAGCATATAGGTGAGTGCACTTTAAAACTTAACCGCAAAGATCACGAAGGCCACGAAGAAAGCCGTAATAATTATTTTAAAAACTTTGTGCTCTTCGTGTTCATTGTGGTTTATAACTTGCACCAACCAAAGCCATTTATGGTTGCGAGTACGTTTTTGAATAATATTTGTCTTAAATATCTATCGGGAATTCAGCGTTGCTAAAATTAATTAAAGCCGACCTCCATATTCACTCCTGCCTCTCACCCTGCAGCGATTGGGATATGAGTCCCAAAAAGATTGTTCAAAGAAGTGTTGAGCAACAACTTGATCTAATCGCCATCTGTGATCACAATACCGCCGAGAATGTTGCTGCAACCATGCGTGAGGGTGACCACCAGGGCATCGTCGTCTTGCCGGGTATGGAAATTTGCTCCCGGGAAGAAGTGCACATGGTCACGCTTTTCAAAAACGCTGAAGATGCTATGGAAATGCAGCATTTTATTTATAAGCATCTGAGCGGAAACAATCAGCCGGAGGTGTTCGGGCATCAGGTCATTGCAGATGAGCATGATCAGGTTTTGGGCGAAAATCCTCGGCTGCTGATCGGCGCCACAGGACTAAGCCTCATGAATATTGTCAAAAAGACCCATGATCTCGGTGGAATCAGCATCAGTTCACATGTGGACCGCCCGTCTTATAGCCTGATCGGCCAACTGGGGTTTATTCCTGAAGATCTGCAGTTAGACGCCGTGGAGGTATCTTTTCGCATGCCCCTTGAAAAAGCGCGCATCGAGGTTCCGGGTATTGAAGATTATCCGTGCATAACGTCTTCGGATGCCCATTTTTTACATGACATCGGCAAAGTGTGGACGGAATTTATGTTGGGTGCGCCATCCCTGGAAGAGCTTATTCTGGCACTGGCCGGCAAAAATGGGCGCCACATCGTTAATTAAAATTAAAGACATAAGGTTTATCCGACCTTTTAACCAAGAAGAACACGAAATTTTTGAAAAATAATATTGAATGCTTTCTTTGTGACCTTTGTGGTAAAAAAGCAATATCTAATGATCGCAAACAGCCAATCATCAACAAAGGCCTAATAAATAAATTTTATATGCGCGAGCTTTCTCTGCATATTTTAGATGTGGTCGAAAACGGTATTACCGCCGGGGGTAATTGCATCTGGATTACGGTAGAAGAAGACCATCAGGCGGATCAGCTCAAAATAGTGATTCGCGACAACGGTCGCGGGATGCCGATTGAAAAACTGCAAAATATCAACGATCCCTTTATCACAACCCGTACAACACGCCGGGTCGGCCTGGGGCTTTCACTTTTAACGGTCGCAGCCGAACGCTGCGCAGGCACCATGCGGGTCGACACAGCACCTGGCAAAGGTACCGAGGTAGAGGCAACCTTTCAGCATAGCCATATCGACCGTGCCCCACTGGGTGATATGGCCGCCACGGTGACAACTCTCATCATCGGGAATCCGGGGATTGATTTTGTCTATTCACATCAGATCGATGGCGAGGAATTTAGTCTGGATACACGAGAAATTCGTGCCGAAATGGATGACTTGTCATTGTCTGACCCGGTGGTCATCCATCATTTGACCGAATCGATCCGAACGTCGCTCACCGAGCTGGCGTCAAATGATAACGCATCTTAAACTGCAGGAGATAACAGATGGCAAAATTAACAATTGAAGAGCTCAAAAAAATCAAGGAAAAAACCGCAAAGTACACCTCCTTGAGAGATGGCCCCGCCAACATTAAAGTCACCGTACATATGGGAACCTGCGGCATTGCAGCCGGAGCCCGTGATGTTATGAGTGCCCTGATGCAAGAAATGGCGGAAGCAGACCGGCAGGATATTCGGGTGGTAGCAGCCGGCTGCATGGGAATGTGCTCCAGTGAGCCCAATGTCACTATTGAGGCTGAAGGCAGCGAACCCATTGTGTATCAACTCATGGATGCCAATAAAATGCGCCAGGTGTTCAAACGGCATGTCATGCTGGGCGAGGTTCAGACTGATTTTGCTTTAGCCAAAATGTAGTTAAATGGCTGTTCGCCGGGTTCCAGGTTCTGCGTTCAGCGTTCTGGGTTCTGAACCTCTGGACCTTTGAACTTCTGAACCCTGAACCTTTGAACCTGAAGAATTGAATATGAAAGTAGACGGAAAAAATCTCAGGACAATCTGGCTGAGCCCGGATGAAAAGGCTGTTAAAATCATCGACCAGCGGTGCCTGCCCCATGAATTGGTGATTATCGATCTAAAAACGGTTGACGAGGCCATCGCCGCCATCAGAGACATGGCGGTGCGGGGCGCCCCTTTGATCGGGGCCACCGGCGCTTACGGGGTTTATCTGGCGGCTCTCAATGCGCCCTCGCAAACAATTGAAGACACCTACTGGATCTCCGAATGTGAACGTCTCAAATCAGCCCGACCCACGGCGGTCAATCTCACCTGGGCGGTGGACGAGGTCCTGACCGCCGTAATGAAAGAAAAACAGCCGGATAAATGCGTTTCTATTGCCAGAAATCGGGCCGCTGCAATTATCGAGCAGGAGGTCGGCCGCTGCAAAAAAATTGGTGAGCACGGGCTGCCGCTGATCGATGAAATCAGTCGGCGTAAACAGGGCCAAACGGTCAATGTGCTGACGCACTGCAATGCCGGCTGGTTGGCCTGTATTGAGCACGGTACCGCCACCGCCCCTATTTATGCGGCATTTGATCAGGGCATCGACCTGCATGTGTGGGTGGATGAGACACGGCCACTCAACCAGGGTAACCGCCTGACCGCCTGGGAGTTGGGCAAGCATGGTGTCAAACACACCATCATCACCGATAACGCTGGCGGTTATTTAATGCAACAGGGAAATGTGGATATTGTCATTGTCGGAACTGACCGTACAACGGGCACCGGGGATGTGGCCAATAAAATCGGAACCTATTTAAAAGCGCTGGCGGCCAAGGACAATGAAATCCCTTTTTACGTGGCTTTGCCCTCCAGCACTTTCGACTGGAATCTCAAAGATGGTGTCAAAGATATCCCCATTGAAGAACGCAACCCGGATGAAATTCGCTATATCGAGGGACGGGCAGACGGCAAGAATCAACGCGTGCTCATCTGCCCGGCCGACAGCGCCGCCGCCAATTATGCCTTTGATGTGACACCGTCAAAGTTGGTGACCGGATTTATCACCGAACGCGGCATCTGCAAGGCAACGCCGGAGGGTATCAAACGATTATTCCCGGAACGATTCTAAAACTGGGTTAAAATGCCCATATCAGATTATTAAATCGCGATCATGTTAACTGAAATTGAAAAGAAGATCATCGCCTCGATCCAGGTAGACATGGAAATTACCGAGCGCCCGTATGTCGCAATTGCAAAAAAGCTTGGTATCACAGAAGCAGAACTGCTCGAACGGTTAAAAGATCTCAGCCGCAGAGGTGTTATCCGGCGCTTCGGGGCGACCCTGCGACATCAACGCGCCGGATTCAACGCCAATGCTATGGTGGCCTGGAAGGTTGATGAGAATCGCATCCAGGAAGTCGGACAGAAAATGGCAACTTTTGATCAGGTATCGCACTGTTATCAGCGTAATCCCACCGCGGACTGGCCGTATAACCTGTATACCATGGTTCACGCCGACAGCGAACAGGCCTGCCAGGAAACAGCGCGTAAGATGTCCAGAGCCACTTCCGTGCAAGACTATACCCTGTTATTCAGCCGGGAAGAATTAAAAAAAACCTCGATGGTATACTTTCCTTCTGATGAATAAAATTAAAGCATGTTTGTCGTCCGTTGTCCGTTGTCAATCGCTTCCCTTTTCTGTCCATCAACGCTTCTATTCTAAAGCTTGCCTTTATTAGGTGCTAATTATAATAAAGCAGGGATCACGATTGGGAAACCCCCGATTGCTTGGCGATTGAGATACTTTTTAAACGACGAACCACTAACAACTGACAATTAACAAATCTGTGAAACGAGATGTTCCGCATATTCTGCTGATCAATCCCTGGATTCATGATTTTGCCGCCTATGATTTCTGGGCCAAACCATTGGGATTACTCACCCTGGCCGCTTTGCTCAGATCCCATGGCCTGTCGGTGTCTTACATCGACTGCCTCGACCGGTTTCACCCTCAGGCACCGTCCAGCGATTCGACCGCCCGCTGGGGACGGGGACCCTATTTGAAGACACCCATTCCAAAACCGCATGGCCTTGAAGATGTCCAACGCCGCTTCTGCCGATATGGGATCAAACCCCGCTGGCTGGCAAAAGATCTGGGTCAGATGCCGGTCCCGGATCTAATCCTGGTGACCTCCTTGATGACATACTGGTATGGTGGTGTTCAGGAGACCATCGCTATGTTGCGCGATATTTTCCCGCAGACGACCATCATCTTAGGCGGCATTTACGCCAGTTTATGCAGCGAACATGCCCGCAAAAATGCTGGCGCAGATGACATTGTCGCTGGAGCGGCCGATGAGGCTGTCTTTGACATCGTCGCCCGACACACAGGACTCAGGGTCACCGCACGGTTCGATCCGCAAAATCTCGATACATACCCCTACCCCGCCTTTGATTTGCAAAGCTGCGTCAATTATGTGCCCCTGTTGACCTCACGCGGCTGTCCGTTTAAATGTGCCTACTGCGCTTCCCATTTTTTAAGCCCCATCCGGTTGTGGCGCAGCCCGGAATCGGTGATTGAAGAAATCAAGTTCTGGAAACAGACCCACCAGATCAGAGATTTTGTGCTGTATGACGATGCCTTTTTAGTGAACGCCCAACAACATGCTCTGCCGTTGCTGGAAAAAATTGTTCGGGCTGACCTGGGCCTTCGGTTTCACACTCCCAATGCCGTCCATATTCGCAGTCTGAAGGCTGAAACCGCACAGCTTCTGTTCGATGCCGGGTTTAAGACCCTGCGGTTGGGCCTGGAAACAGCTGAATTTGAAAGACGTGAAGATATTGACCGCAAGGTGACGCAAAAAGATTTCAAGCAAGCTGCCCGTTACCTGAAAACAGCCGGTTTTACTGGAGACCAGGTGGGTGCTTATTTGCTAATGGGGCTGCCGGGACAAGAATTGTCAACCGTTGAGCGTTCGATTCAAACAGTACAGGCTGCGGAAATTAAGCCGATTATAGCCTATTATTCACCGATTCCGCATACCGCGCTGTGGCCAGCGGCGCTGAAGACATCACGATACGATCTGGCAGCAGACCCGATTTTTACAAATAATTCAATTATGCCCTGCCAGTCTGAAAGCTTTAACTGGGAGACCGTCAGTGCTTTAAAAGAGCTTGCATCCGGTTCGTACCCGCAATAAAGTCTATCTGAGTTCTTGTACTTTCGGGGTAAATGATAATTTTCAAGCTTAACAGAGAACATCATCAAGCACGAAAACACGAAATGTTAATATTTTTTCTCTTCGTGTTTTCGCCTGCCCAGTTAAACCTTTTTATGGCGTTTAACCGGGGTACTTTCGTGCTTTCGTGAAAAATTACTTTTTCAAAATACTGTTTTAATACTCACATATTCAATATGAATGGAGAGACGACATATGATAAGCCTCAAAGCAGTAGATCTGAAGACGCAAAAAATCGAGACCCTGGTCGTGCCCGTATGCGCGGACAAAAAAATCCATGAAGACCGGGCGCTGAACGCCATTATTCAAATGGCTTTAAAATTGAAAGAATTTAAAGCCGATAAAGGGGATCGGGTCACATTCTACGATGTTAAGGCGCTGCGCGCCGATCGCGTTGTCTGCTTTGGGCTGGGAAAGCTAAAACAAATCGATCTTGAAGTTTTACGCTCATTTTGCGGATCAGCCATCGACAATTGCATTCAAGCCAATCTCGAGACCATCTGGGTGGCCGTCCCGGCCGCCGTAAAACTTAAAATTGAAGCACCGGATATGGTCGAAGCCATGATGGAAGGCGCCTGTCTGGGAAATCATACATTCGACAGATATAAAAAGGAAAAGAAAAGGAAACCGCTCAAACACATTAACTTTTTGGTCAAACCACAGGCCGCGGGCAAATTGCGGACGATCGCAAGCAGGGTTCGCACCGTATGCGCCGGCACGATCCTGGCGCGCGAGTGGATCAGTATGCCATCTAACGAAAAAACACCGGAACGGTTTACCCGCTCGATTGTCTCACAGGCCCGCAAATACGGTCTTAAAACCCGTGTGTTGCGCGAAAAAGAGTTGAAGCAGAATAAGTTTGGCGCTTTGCTGGCGGTGGCTGCCGGCAGCCGCAGCAAACCCAGCCTGGTGATGCTGGAGCATAAGCCACCCAAAGCCAAGAAAACACTGGCGCTGGTTGGCAAAGGGGTGACCTTTGATTCCGGAGGCCTCAACATCAAAACCGGTGGCGGCATGGCCGGCATGAAAGCCGATATGTCGGGCGCCGCGGTGGTGGCTGCCACCCTCATCACCCAGGCCCGGCTTAAAAGCAAGACACACGTTATCGGCGCCATCCCCATAGTGGAGAATATGCCCTCGGGCGAAGCCACCCGGCCCGGCGATATTGTGCGCAGCTATGCTGGCAAAACCATTGAAATCGGCAATACGGATGCCGAAGGGCGCCTGATCTTAATTGACGCCATGGCCTATGTCGTCAAAAAACACAAACCGAAGATTATGATCGATCTGGCGACCCTGACCGGCGCCTGTGTTGTGGCCCTGGGAGAAAGAATCGCCGGTGTTTTTACGGCAGATGATCGGCTGGCGGATGCCATTCAGGCATCGGGTACCAAAACCTTTGAACGCTGCTGGCCAATGCCGCTGCCGCAGGATTATAAAGAGCTCCTCAAAAGCGATTTTGCCGATCTGAACAATATGCCCAGCACCCGCTGGGGAGGCGCAATCACCGCCGCTTTGTTTTTATCGGAGTTCAGCGGTGATACCCGCTGGGCCCACATCGATATTGCCGGCCCGGCCTATAACAAAAAAGGCAATACGTATTGTGGCCCCGGCGGTACCGGGTTCGGGGTGAGATTACTCTGTGATTTAATTCAACAGCTTTAATGCGTTTCAACAGCAACGGCTTACCGAGTGGCATAGGGCTAAGTGCAAAGCGCATAGGGTTGAAACATTTGATATTGCATATCTACTCATTCAAACGCTTTGCCCCATGCGCCATGCGCTATGCCCATTTCCCACAGAATAGTGCTAATGCTTTAAGAGCAGGATAATTTTAAAATGATGGAGCACGCCGAGACTATTCACAAGGGCGATGGCAGCGGCAATGAAATGGTCGTGCGTTTCCGGCTGCCGTCCGGGCTTGAGGTTTTTGGTCTGCCGACGAAAAACGCTTACGGCGGTCACTGGGACCTGGGGCCGACCTGGAATTATGCCGTCATGAGCGACCGGCCGTTTCTGGTGGATGCGGGTAAATTCGGCCAGGGAAAGCGATTGCTGGCCATGATGGAAGCGGGGGGTATCACGAACACCGATCTGGATTTTGTTTTGATCAGTCACAGCCATGAAGACCATGACGGCGGGCTGGCCGAGCTGATCGAAGCCACCCGACTCAAGGTTAAAGCCCACGCCATTTATGACCAGTTGATTCGACACTATCCGGCCCAATCACCGGAACCCAAAAAGAAACATTTTCCGGCCAAATGCTGGCACTGTTTTATGCCCGAGTCCTTTTACGCCAAAAACTGTCTCGACTATCACCGGGTGCTACAGGGTTTAAGCGTGGATGTGATTGGTGACGGCCGAACTCAGCTGGGGTCTGATGTCTGCACTTACCACCTGCCGGGTCACAGCCCGGATTGCCTGGCCGTCCGGCTGGGTGATGAGGCACTCATCGTGGGCGATATTATTTTACCCGACATCTCTCCCTGGCCGACCCGCAAAGAGATGTTTGCTGAAGTGGCCCAGGTCATTCAACCGGCCTATACGAAGGCAGCGGCCATCTTTGGCTTGAGCCGCTACCTGCAATCCCTAAAGACCCTGATCCAGGTGGCCGACGACCATCCGGGCTTGCTGGTGCTACCTGCCCATCGCCTATATTACAATGACCGCTGGAACCCGATCGATCTGGCAGACCGCTCCCGACAACTTTTGGCGCATCACATTGAGCGTTGCGGCGCCATTGTCGAAATTTTAGGCGGCCAGCCTAAAACCGCTGAAGAAATTGCTGAAGACTATTTTGAAGACCGTCTGTTGGATGGTTTTGGCGCCTTGATGGCCGCCAACGAAATCGTCAGCCATTGTGAATTGCTGGTGGACAGCGGGGATGTCGTCACCACGGGCGGCAACCGCTATGCTGCGAGCGGCAGCACCCAATTTGAAACCCATATCCAGGCCTTGATTTCAGATGGCATGGCGTCAAAAAAAAGGAGACGATCATGGAAATGAAAAAAGTGCTGGCCGGATGGAACAAGATCTGCCCCGGCTGCAATATCGGACGAAAATATCCAAACTCATTTATCGGCAAAAAAGTCAGAAAGCACTGGGAGAAAGGCTGCACCGCACATAACGCCTATGTCGAGGTGTACGGCAGTGATGAACCTTCACCAGAGACCATTCGGAAAAATTCCAATGTGAAGTGATTCAACCGTCTGATGTTTGGGTGCGGTAATGAATTGTGCGGCAAGAAAAGTCACTTACTTGAATTCATTTCCTCAGGCGTCATCCAGCCGCCTCCCAGAGCCTTGTACAACCCGACATAGGCGTTGATGCGCAGCTGATACAATTCGGAAAGATCCAGCTCGGCATTAAAATACTGGCGTTCGGTTTCCAAAACTTCCAGGTAACTGGTGACACCCTGGTCGTAACGATCTAAAGACAACACGTTGGCGTTGCGGGCCGCAGCGACCTGTCGGGTAACGGCGGCTACCTGCCGGTCGTAGGTATCGATTTGCACCAGCGCGTCTTCGACTTCCCGGAAGGCGGTCAGCACGGTGTTTTCGAAAAAATACAATGTCTGCCGGGCTCTGGCTTCCTCGATTTCCACCCGCCGCAAATTTTTACCGAACTCATACAGCGGCCCGAACAGGCCCGCCCCGGCCCGCCAGACCCCGCCGTCGGCGGTGTCGCCGGAAATATCGCTGCCGGCCACACCCACGAATCCGTTCAACGAAAACGCCGGGAATCGCAATGCTTCGGCGACACCGATCTGTTCTGTTTGCGCTTCGAGCAAATACATGGCTTCGGCGACATCCGGCCGGCGTTCCAGAAGGGTTGAAGGAAGACCGACCGGAATCCTCGGCGGCGTCACCTGATACTTGAGTCCCTGGCCGCTTTGGATTTCCCTGGGCAGCTCTCCGAGTAAAATGCTCAGGGCGTTTTCCGTTTGGGCAACCTGCCGTTCAAACAGAGGGATCGCTGCGGCTGCAATTTCTTTCTGGATCTGGGCCTGGTTTAGATCCAGCTCGGGGATGATGCCTTCATCAAAACGCTGCTGAATGATATCCAGCGTTTTGAGTCGCGATTTGAGGGTGTTTCTGGATATATGCAATCGCTGGCGAAAGTCCAGCAGTTGATTATAGGTGCTGGCCACTTCGGTTATTAGACTGAGCTGGACCGTTCGAAGGGCATATTCGGATGCCAATAGCTCGGCCCGGGCGGATTCCGTCGCCCGCCGAAACTTGCCCCAGAAATCGATTTCCCAATTCAAGGTGGGCCCGATAAAGGCCGCCTGGTCGGTGGAGTTGCTCTTGCTGATCCCCAAAAAGTTGCCGGTACTGGCATCGCCTTCGATGAAGATGCCGGGATATTGATCAGCCCCGACGAAACCCAGCACCGCGCGGGCTTCTTCGATTCGGCTGGCGGCGATTTGGACATCGCGGTTGTTGACCAAAGATGCGGTTACCAGATCAAAGAGGATGGGATCTTTGAACAGCTCCCACCATTTCAGGTTAACCTCGGCCGCAGCTTCTCCGGCATCGAAACGGTAATCGGCAGGGGTTTCAACCGTCGGCGGCACAAAATCCGGGCCCAGCATGCAGCCGGTCAATACCAGGGTCATTAAAGTCGCTACCCGCCAGAGCTTTTTTCTCGCTGCAAAGGCCATCATTTCTGTTCCGTCTTGCTTTTATTCAAATCGCGTTTTTTTTCGTAGCCGAAGAGTTTGCCGATGAACACAAACAGCATGGGATAGAAAAAGACCCCCAGTAAAGTGGCCAGTGTCATACCGCCCAGCAGAGCCATCCCCATCACCTTGCGGGCTTCCGAGCCGGTTCCGGTGGCAAATACCAGCGGCAAAACGCCCAGAATAAACGAAAAGGCCGTCATCAGGATGGGACGGAAGCGCAGCCGGGCCGATTCGAGGGCCGCATCAAACAGGCCGAGACCTTCTTCGAATTTAATGTTGGCAAACTCCACGATCAAAATGGCATTCTTGGCGGCCATGCCGATCAGCATCACGAGTGAAATCTGGGCGAAGATGTTGTTTTCATAGCTCAGATCGAACTGCCGCATCAGCAACACCGCCCCGATGGCGCCGAGCAAAGCGAAGGGCGTTCCCAACAGGATGCTGATGGGAAGAGACCAGCTCTCGTATTGAGCACATAGGATCAAAAACACAAAGGCCAATGAAAAGGCGAATACAATACCAGCCGAACCTGAAGCCCGCTTTTCCTGGTAGGACATGTTGCTCCATGAATAGGTCATCTCCGGGGGCAGAATTTCCGCCGCTACCGTCTCCAGGGCGGCCGTGGCCTGGGCTGAGGTAAAGCCCGAAGCCGGACTGCCGGACAGCTCCACAGAGCGGTACAGGTTGAACCGGTTGGTGAACTCCGGACCCGCCGAATCGTCAATCTCCACGAAGGCCGCCAACGGGACGTTGGTTCCGTCTCCGTTCTTGATAAAGAACAAATTGACCTGGTCCTTGTTTTGACGATACTCGGGTTGCGCCTGGATGTAACATTTATAAAGACGACCGAAGCGGTTAAAGTCATTAATGTAAGTGCCGCCCAAAAACGCCCCGACGGCGGCGTAGATGTCCTGTAGGTCGATGTTGGCTTTGAGAACCTTGTCGCGATTGATGTCAATAAACTTCTGGGGAACATCGGCACGAAAAGTGGTGAAAACCGATCCGATCTCGGGCCTTTCTTGGGCAGCCTGAATATACTTGCCGGCCTGTTCAGCCAGATAACCCGGCGTGTTGCCGCTGCGGTCCTGCAGGATCATGCTGAACCCGGAAGCGTTGCCCAGCCCGGGAATGGCCGGTGGACCAAATGCAAATACCTGGGCTTCTTCGACGCCGACATAGAACTCGCGGTTGAGCAGACGGACCAAATCCAGGGCGGTGTTATTCCGCAAGCTCCAGTCCACCAGAGATACGAAAATAACGACGGCATTGGAGGAATTACTGCTGGTGAGGACACTAAAACCGGTTGCCGTGGTAATGTATTCGACCTCTTTGTATTTTTCGATGATTTTCTCCACCTTTTTCGCTACTGCATCTGAACGCTGCAACGAAGCTGCATCCGGCAGCTGAATGTGGACAAATAGATACCCCATGTCTTCTTCGGGCATGAATCCACCCGGCAGGAGTTTACCCGTGAGCCCCGTGGCACCGAGGATAATGGCAATTAAAACCATTCCGATAACGATTTTGCGGGTGACCACTTTGGTAAAACTCATATAGCCAGCGGTCGACCGATCAAACACCTTGTTGAACAGCTTGAAAAAGACCCCCAGCGGACCGCGGTAAGGTTTGGGTTTTTTGAGCAGGAGCGCACAGAGGGCCGGGCTGAGGGTCAGGGCGTTGACCGATGAGAAGGCCACCGACACTGCAATGGTGATGGCAAACTGCTGGTAGAGACGACCGGTAATACCGGCCATACCGGCCACAGGAATAAAAACAGCGATGAGCACCAGGGTGGTGGCGATCACCGGTGCAGTCACCTCGCTCATGGCTTTGATTGTCGCCTCTTTGGGATTCATCCCCTTTTGGATGTTCACCTGGACGGCCTCCACCACCACAATAGCATCATCGACCACAATGCCGATGGCCAGCACCAGACCCAGCAGCGACAAAACGTTGATGGTAAATCCCAGCAGCGGGAAGAGCATAAAAGCACCGACCAGTGACACCGGAATGGCAATGGTGGGAATCAACGTGGCCCGCCAGTCCTGGATGAAGATGAACACCACAAAAATCACCAGGGCCAGGGCGATAAAAAGCGTCTCAATGATTTCTTTGATACCGGCAACGATCGGTTTGGAGGTATCGAGCGAAATTTCGTAACGCATGCCACGGGGAAAAGATTTCGACAGCGCCTCCATGGTATCCGTGGTGATTTTCACAAGTTCCACGGCGTTGGACCCCGGCGCCTGGTACACGGCAATGATCGCGCACTGCCCGTTGTTGAGTCGGGTAAAGCCGTTGTACGTTTCCACCCCCAACTCCACCCGGGCAATGTCTTTAACACGCACCTGGGCACCGCCTTCAGTCGTGCGCACCACAATTTCGCCGAACTCCTTTTCGGACTGCAGCCGTTCGGGGAGGCGCACTGTGTAGGTGAATTCGGTGCCCGGTGGTGCCGGTTCGGCCCCGAACTTGCCTCCCGGCACGATCACGCTCTGGGCCCGAATGGCATCAACGATTTCCGGAACGGTGATCCCCAGCTGAGCAAGTCGATCAGGCTTGATCCAGATGCGCATAGAGTAATCACTGGCCAGCAAAACGTTGACCCGGCCGATACCCCGAGTCCTCGCTAAAATGTCTTTTATGTTGATCAGGGCATAGTTGCCGAGAAACTGCTGATCGTAGCGGTCGCCCTCGGAGGTCAGGGCGATCAGCATAAGAATGTTGGGCAGAGATTTTTCGGTGGTGACCCCCAGCCGCCTAACCTCTTCGGGTAGCTTGGCCGTGGCGGCGGCCACCCGGTTCTGGGTAAACACCGTGTTCATGTCCGGATCGGTGCCCACTTCAAAAGAGGTCTGGATGACCATCGTGCCGTCGTTGGCGTTGGTGGACTTCATGTAGATCATGTTGTCCACCCCGTTGATCTGTTGTTCCAGGGGTGTGGCTACCGACTGCTCGACACTGAGCGCATTCGCGCCCGTGTAAGTGGCCCTAACCTCCACCACCGGCGGGGTAATGTTAGGATATTGTTCCATGGGAAGGGAGAGCAAAGAGACAGTTCCCACGATGACGGTAATGATGGCGATAACCATGGCGACGATGGGTCGCCTGACAAAAAAAGAGCCCATGCCTGCTTATGTCTTTTCTTTTTCGGTGGTTTCAGGAGATACGATCTGGGGATCGACCACAGCGCCGTCAGACACCTTCTGCAGGCCTTCATAGACCACTTTTTCAGCGGCCTTGAGGCCCTTGATGATCAGCCAGTCACTGCCCAAAGTGGGGCCCAACTCAACGACTCTCTCGGCCACCCTGTTGTCGTCGCCGACGACAAACACGCGGGTGATGCCCTGAAGTTCGGAAACACAGCGCTGGGGAACGAGGATACCGTCTTCGACCCTTTCGAGAACCGTGCGGATTTTGGCAAACTGCCCCGGCCGGATGATTTTATCCGGGTTGGGAAAAGACACCTGAACCAAAATCGAGCCGGTGGTGGGATCGACATTGCGGTCTATAAATTCATAGCGCCCCGGGTGCGGATACAGCGATCCGTCGGCCAGAATCATCTCGAAGGTCGCACTACCCTGTTCGGGCCCTCCGGCCTTCTCGTGTTCGACGAACCGCCGGGCAACCATCAGGTACTGGTTTTCCGTCAGGAAAAATTCGACCCGCACCGTGGCGATATTGGAAACCGTGTTCAATATGACCGGGTTGGGGCTACGCCCCACAAAATCCCCCACCTTGGCCTGGGTTTTGCCGATGACCCCGTTGATGGGTGCTTGGATGCGCGTATAGCTCAGTTTGATTGTAGAAGCGCGCAAAACGGCCTCAGCCGCTTCCACCGACGCCTGGGAGGCTTCGTAAGCCGCGACGGCCCCGTCCAGATCGCTCTGGCTGACGGCCTTGCGTTCCGCCAGCGGCCGGATGCGGTTCAAATCGCTGGTGGCCTTGGCCAGCATGGTTTTGGCCTCCGCCAACTGGCTCATCATGGCGGCTACCTCGGCTTCGTAGGGCTGGCTCTCCAGGGTGTAGAGCAGCTGCCCCTTTTTGACTTCCGAGCCCTCTTCAAAATGGATGCCTTCCAGAAAGCCTTCCACCCGGGCACGGATGGCAATATCCTCGCTGCCAAGCGTTTGACCCACAAATTCGATCGGTACAACCACCTCCTGCGCCCGAGTTTCGATGACGCTGACCGGCAGAGGGGGCGGCGGGGACTGCGCAGCCTTTTCCTGCTGGCAGGCCGTGACGACAACCACAAACAATATAAGTATATGACGCATAAATCTCATCGAAAATCCTGTAAATTCATTGTATGGGTTGGGGTGCGATCTACTTGAGAAGATTCCATAGCAAATAAAAATGGCTAAAACAAGGTTGACCGATAAGGATTTTTTTGGTCTCGTTTATTGAAGGCCTGAGCTCAGACGTTCACGTGGGCCTTGAGCGCATCTTTATTAAATTCGCTCTCCCAGCTCAAAGACAATATCGGACATGGCGGATTGGCAAATGTGCAACCGTACGCTTTAGCCCGGATGGGTGATTAAAATCGAGCTGCGATAAATCCAGACGATTGCTATATTATATTTAACTATCCCCCTTTTTTAATCTGACGTGGATGGATCGCGCATGGGCGCTCAGCCCTTCAATTTCGGCCAGGCGCATGATATCGGCTGCCTCGCGTCGAAAGGCCTTTTGCGAATATTGAATTACGCTGGTCTTTTTAATGAAATTATCCACCGACAGGGCCGATGCAAACCGGGCCGTGCCGGCGGTAGGCAACACGTGATTGGGGCCGGCCATATAATCGCCCACCGGTTCCGGGGTATAGTCCCCCACAAATACTGCGCCCGCATTGCGGATCTGGCCCGCTACTTCAAACGGATCCCGTATGAGCAGCTCGAGGTGTTCTGGAGCGATGCGGTTGGCCATGTCGATGGCATCGGTCATTTTTTGGACCACAAAAATGGCGCCGAACTTTTGCAGTGATTGCCGGGCAATTTCAGCGCGTGACAGGTCAGAAAGCTGTCGCTTGATTTCGCGCGTGACGGCTCTGGCCAATTTTGGTGAATCCGTTATTAATATGGCCGATGATAGGGCATCATGTTCGGCCTGGGACAACAGATCAGCAGCGATAAAATCCGCTCTGGCGCCGTCATCGGCGATGACCAGGATCTCGCTGGGGCCGGCAATCGCGTCGATCCCCACGGTACCCACTAAAAGTTTCTTGGCCAGAGTGACATAAATATTGCCGGGTCCGACAATAACATCCACCTTGGGAATCGTCTCGGTACCATAGGCTAAAGCGGCAATCGCCCAGGCGCTGCCGGTTTTATAGACGGCGTCGGCGCCCGCCTTTTTGGCCGCCACCAGCAGATGGGGGCTCACCCCTCCGGCTTTGGTCGGTGGCGTTACCATCACAACCTGTTTGACACCTGCCACCTTGGCCGGAATTACGCCCATCAGCACCGAAGACACCAGCGGTGTCTTGCCACCCCTGGCGCCGGGCACATACACGCCGGCGGCATCCACCGGGTGGATCAGCTGACCCAGTAAGGTTCCAGGCCGATCGGTTTGCATCCAGGAGCGGCGACGCTGCTGTTCGTGAAACCGCTTGATATTGGCAATGGCCCGCTTTAAGGCCCGGGTAAAGGATTGATCAACCTTCTTAGCGGCGGCGGCAAATTCATTTTTTGATACCCGCAGTGACCGCATACCCACGCGCTTGGAGTCAAACTTGTGGGTGTAAGCGATGACGGCCCGGTCGCCCCGCCGGCGAACATTTTCACACATGCGGCTGACAGCCGCCAGGTCCTTGTTCGTAAAAACCAGCCCGCGTTTGACAATGCGGGTAAGCCGTTGCCGGGCCGAACCAGACGGAAAATTAAAAATTTTCATGAGCCTAACCTTCCCAGTAAAAGTCATCATGACAAATGCATTAGATATAGAGGATTTTGGGCGATCTTGGCAAGCACTTACCGTAAATACCTTGACATTACAGTTCAATCCGCATATGAAATTTGAATTGTACCTGCCAACACCTGTTCAACGATTGACCAGTATAGATAGCCAAATACGGCAGATCTTTGGGATTTATTATTTAACTTAAAATGAAGGAGGTGCACATGGACCAGATTCTGAGAATCAACATGGGAGCGGACGGCGGCCCGTCGGTTAGAACCGAGCCCTTGGGCGACTATGCCGGTGCGGGCGGTCGCGGGCTGACCTCGGCCATCGTCTCAAAAGAAGTTCCTCCATTATGCCACCCCCTGGGGGAAGATAACAAGCTGGTCATCTCACCGGGGCTGTTAAGCGGATCCACGGCGGCGATGTCCGGCCGTTTATCGGTGGGCTGCAAAAGCCCGCTGACCGGCGGCATCAAAGAAGCCAATGCCGGCGGACAACCCTCACAAATGCTCGGCCGCCTGGGCTATGCCGCCATCGTGCTGGAAGGCCAGCCCAAAGAAAAGACCTTGTATAAAATTGTCATCAACAAAGACAAAGTCGACATTCAGGAAGACAACAGCCTGTGCATGCTCGGCAATTATGACACCGTTGACAAAATGAAATCCGAATACGGTGACAAAATTGCCTGCATCTCCATCGGCCCGGCCGGCGAAATGAAGATGGCCGCTGCTTCCATCGCCTGCACCGATATGGAGCTCAGACCAACTCGCCACGCCGGTCGCGGCGGTGTCGGTGCGGTCATGGGATCAAAGGGGGTCAAGGTCATTGTCATCGATGATGACGGAATGAAAATGCGACAGCCCCAGGACCCGGAGGCATTCAAAGCCGCCAATAAGGCCTGGGTCGCCGGTCTTAAAAAGCACGCGCTCACCGGTGAAGCGCTACCCGCTTATGGAACCAACGTGCTTACGAACGTCATTAATGAAGCCGGCGCCTATCCGACAAATAACTTCCAAAAAGGCCAATTTGAAGGCGCCAGCAATATCAGCGGAGAAACCCAGGCTGAGTTGGAAGATGCCCGGGGGGGAAAAGGCGCTTCAACACACGGTTGCCATCGCGGCTGCATCATCCGCTGCTCGGGCACTTTTTATGATAAAAACGGCAAATATGTGTCCAAACAACCCGAATATGAGACGGTCTGGTCCCATGGCGGAAACTGCGGTATCGATGATCTGGATGCCATCGCCCAGATTGATCGACTGGATGATGATTACGGGTTGGACACGATTGAAATAGGCGCCGCCATCGGCGTTGCCATGGAGGCCGGCCTGGCCGAATTTGGCGATGCCCAGGCTGCCATCAATATGGTAAAAGAAATCGGCAAGGGGACACCCCTGGGACGCACTCTGGGCAACGGTGCGGCCGTGACCGGAAAAACCTACGGCATCGAACGCGTACCGGTGGTCAAAGGGCAGGCCATGCCGGCCTATGACCCGCGGACAGTCCAGGGCATTGGCGTGACATATGCCACCACTACCATGGGCGCGGATCATACTGCCGGTTATTCGGTGACAGCAAATATCCTCGATGTCGGTGGTACAGTCGATGCCCTCAAACCCGAAGGCCAGGTTGAACTTGCCAGGAATCTTCAGATTGCCACGGCTGCAGTGGACGCTACCGGTATGTGCCTGTTCGTTGCTTTTGCGGTGCTTGATCAGGCCGATACGTTTCAGGCTCTGATTGATATGATCAATGCTTTTTACGGTTTGAGTCTGACAGCCGACGATGTCACCGAACTGGGCAAATCCATCCTCAAAAATGAACGTGAATTCAATCAGGCGGCCGGTTTTACTGCCAAAGACGATCGCTTACCCGAATACTTCAAAAAAGAAGCACTGCCGCCTCATAATATCACATTTGGAGTTCCGGACGAAGAGCTTGATCAAGTCTTTAACTGGTAATAATGAAAGAGGATCAAGGCAATGGGGAGTCTCAATATAGGGCTCCCCATTCTCATAAACAGCGTTATTTTGCTTTTTTTAAATACTCAAATACTTCTTTATGACGACCTCAGCCAAACCTGAATCTAATACTCGCGCGGGTACGCCTGATCTTCATCTGCAGCGTCTCAGCTTTAGCGTTGATGCCGATATGATTCCGCGATTTTTGAAATTGTTGGAACGCGGCTGCAAGCTCAAAATCAAGACGGGTACCCCCATCAGACAATTGCTCTGTCAGAATTTAGGCATTCCCGAGGATTACGTCGACAGCAGAATCCAGACGATCTTTCTGAATGGAAAACCGGTGGATGATGTGGATGCAGCCATGGCAGAAAACGGTTCAACACTGGCCTTGTCCGCTGCTATGCCGGGTTTGGTGGGCATTACCTTAAGAAAAGGTGGATTCTATGCATCATTACGCAGCAACATTACCTATACCCAGCAGCAAACCCAACATACCGCAGATGCGGGCAATATGGTTTTAAAGCTTTTTAACTTGGTTGCCAAGGAACTCGGGCCTGAATTTCTGGCTAGAGGTATTCGGGTGGATGGCGCTGCACTCCATGATTTTATACACCGTAATATAGATGACTTAAAAGCCGCCGGCGTTTCAATTCAGATGTCCAATAAGAAATTGGATCTTACCGCGCTTTTAGATCTAAATTGGAAAAATAAAGAGGCATTCATTCAGGTGGCGTCTGATTCGAAAGACGCGTAAATGCGTTTATGCGCTTTACTAAAAAAGGCTGCCCCGTGACGGGCAGCCTTTTTTATGATCGAAACGCCTGTATGAGCGCATCAGTCACACAGCTCAAACAGAGCCGCGGCGCCCATACCACCACCGACACACATCGATTCTACGCCGTATTTCACTCCGCGCTGCCGCATGTTGCTCAGCAGCGTGGCACAGAGTTTGGCGCCGGTGCAGCCCAGCGGATGTCCCAGGGCTATCGCGCCGCCGTGAATATTGACAATTTGCTGATCGATCCCCAGCTGATTGACACAGTAAAGTGCCTGGGAGGCAAAAGCCTCGTTGATTTCAAACAGACCGATGTCTTTTAAATCCGTGCCGGTCATTTTCATCAGTTTGGGGATGGCCAGCGCCGGCCCGATCCCCATTTCATCCGGTTGGCAGCCCACGGTGGTATAGCTTTTCAATTTGGCAATCGGCTGAACCCCCAGCGCTTTGACTTTGTCTTCGCTCATAATAACACTGGCCGCCGCCCCGTCGGTCATCTGGGAAGAGTTGCCGGCGGTAACCGATCCGCCGGCCGCAAACACCGGATTCAGACCGGACAGGCCTTCCAGAGTTGTATCCTCCCGGATGCCGTCATCATAATCCTGCATAAAGGTTTCTTTGTTATAGGTCCCGTCTTTTTGAGGGACGTAGCGGGTGGCCGGGGTGGGCACCAGCTCTTTGAACAAATTTTTATTTTTGGCTTCAGCTGCTTTCATCTGGGATTGATAGGCAAATTCATCCTGGGCTTCGCGGGAGACAGCGTAGCGGTTGGCCACGTTTTCAGCGGTAATACCCATGGAAGCGTATAGATCAGCCATTTTTTGGGTGTATTCCGGATGCGGTCGCGGCAGGTTACCGCCCATGGGAACATAGGTCATGGACTCCAGGCCGCCGCCGATGACAATATCCGACCAGCCGGACATCACCCGCAGGGCACTCTGGGCAATGGCCTCAAGACCCGAGGCGCAAAAGCGGTTGACGGTCGCGCCGGTCACATCCACCGGGAATCCGGCGATCTGGGATGCAATTCGGCCGATATTAAGGCCCTGTTCGGCTTCCGGAAACGAGCAGCCGATCATAATGTCTGCCACATCTTTTTTTTCAAGACCTTTGGTTTGCTCAACAACCGCGTTTAGCATAAAAACCAGCAAGTCCTCCGGCCGGGTATCTTTAAAAGCCCCTTTTTTTCTTTTGCATCCCGGTGTCCGTAGCGACGTCACAATATAGGCATCTCTCATGGTCATTCCTCCTATTTTAAAATTCGCGGCTAAAAGCCGCTCCCACAAAAAGATATATCCGCATATCTACCGAATCGAGTGGGAGTGACTTTCAGTCGCGATTAAAGTCAAATCAATTACTGATAACCAATAACTAGTAACTAATTTCTGAGGGGTTTGCCGGTGGTTAGCATATGCTCAATACGCGCCAGGGTCTTTTCCTCTTTTAGAAGATCGATAAAAACCTCGCGTTCCAGTGTTAAAATCACATCTTCATCAACTTTGGTATTATCGCGCACGTCTCCGCCGCTGATAACATAGGCGATTTTCTTGGCCAAAAAAGCATCATATTCGGATATAAACTTGCCGCTAAGCATATTAGAGACTTCCGCAGCGACCATCCCCTGAGCGGCCTGGCCCAGTATCCTTATCTTGCGTTTGGGCGGCGGGGCATAGCCTTCGTCGACCATCTTGACGACTTCTTTTTTAGCTTCTCCAATCAGATAGTCACGATTAAATACGATGCGATCACAGGGACCTAAAAAGCCGTTGGCCCGGGCATCTGCGGCCGAAATCGTCACTTTTGCCATGGCAATGGCCATAAACACCGGCAGGAAAAATTTGGCCAGATCAAAATCGGTCACCACCGCGGGCAAGGCGCTCAGGCATTTTTTCATCAGGTTCAAACAACCGCCACCCGCTGGAATCAGGCCAACCCCGATTTCCACCTGCCCCATATACAGCTCGGCATGCGCGACAATCTTATCTGCCGCCAGGCAAACTTCACAGCCGCCGCCAAGTGTCAAGCCAAAAGGGGCGGCCACCACCGGAAACGGAGCATAGCGCAACTCTTGCAGGCCGTATTGTAAATTTTTGATCAGTAGCTCGATATCCGCATAGCGTCCAGCCTTGGCCGCAGCGCTCATGTCAGCCAAATTGGCACCGGCTGAAAAGGCCCCCGGCATGCCGCCGGCCTGATTGCCAATCACAAGCCCAATGCCCTGCCGGTCAACAAATTCTCTGGCGGTATGGAGGGCCTCAACAATTTGCTGATTCAACGAGTTCATCTTGGTGTGAAACTCGAGACAGAAGACCCCATCGTCAAGATCGATCAACGAAGCAGATTCAGAGCTTTGCACCACTTTTTCCTGTGCTTTTAAAGATGCCAGCGAAATAATGTTGGGACTGAACACCTTTTCCTTATAGCTTTCAGATTCAAAATCGTAGAAACATACGATGCCGTTTTCCATTTTGTAAAAAGCGGTATGTCCGGCTTTAAGCATCTTTTTAATGATGCGCGGTATCGCAAATCCTTCCTTTTCCATACGTGTGACCGACTTTTTAAGACCGATGGCATCCCAGGCTTCAAACGGCCCCATCTCCAAATTGAAGCCCCAGCGCATGGCGTTGTCAATGTCCACGATGGTATCGGCTATTTCCGGAATTCTGTTGGCCGCATAGATCAGATTGTTGGCCACTGCCTGCCAGGCAAACCGGGCCCCCTGATCTTTGCCATAGACCACAGCACGCATCTTTTCAGGCAGGGTTTTGGCTTTTTGAGCTGCAGCCAGACAGGGCAATTCAACCGGCCGGGCCTCGGCATATTCGAGGGTCTGCGGATCGATGACTTTGCGGATTTTTTGCCAGTCCGGCGTCAGTTCGGTTTTATAAAATCCGCTCTGGCTTTTTTTGCCCAGCAGGTTTTTGTTGATCATGGTATTGACAAATTCCGGTAGAACAAAACTCTCCCGATCCTCATCTTCGGCAATCAGCTCATAGGTGTTTTTAGCCACATGTGCCAGGGTGTCCAGACCGACGATATCGGCTGTTTTAAACATCCCGGTTCGCGGTCGGCCCATGGCCGGTCCAAAAAGGGCATCCACCTCAGGAATGGAAACACCTTCTTCTAACATCAGTTGCATCACTTTAACCATGCCCTGCACGCCGATGCGATTGCCGACAAAATTGGGGGTGTCCTTGGCCCAAACAATACCCTTGCCCAGAATTCGTTCACCAAAATCAGCCATAAATTCCAGGATATCAGGCAGGGTTTCTTCACCGGGTATGATTTCCAGCAGTTTCATGTAACGCACCGGGTTAAAAAAATGAGTCCCTAAAAAATGCTGTTTGAAGTCTTTGCTGCGACCTTTGGACATCGCTTTTAAGGGAATACCAGAGGTATTTGACGAAACAATGCTGTTTTTCTTTCGAACCGGCGCAATGCGCTTATACAGATCCTGTTTAATCTTTAGATTTTCGACGACCACTTCGATAATCCAATCGCAATCGGCAATTTTTTCAAAATCGTCTGTCAGGTTGCCAATTGAAATTCGTTGTGCATCTGAGGGCGACATGAACAGTGCGGGCTGGGTCGCCAGAGCCGCATCCAGACCGGCCTTAACGATTCGATTGCGGGCCGCCGGATTATTTTTATCTTCTTTTTGTAAATCCGGGGGTACGATATCCAGCAATAGCGTTTTTATGCCGGTTCCGGCCAGCAGCGCGGCAATACCGCCCCCCATAATTCCGGAACCGATCACTGCGGCCGATCTGATTTTCCTTGGCATGATGACCTCCTCCTCGGGTTGAAATAAAAAAAATGAATGAATACTCATTCATTTACCAGACTTAAAAGCGGTCTGTCAATAGAAACCTTGATGTCGGGGTCTCAGATATAAAAATTTTATTTAAATATTTATATATATTAAATATACAAAAATAGATAAACAAAGAAAGGCCATTTTCAGTTAGGGGGACAACCGCCACGCTTCATAATGAATGATCATTCATCATTTACCCGTAGCCATGCTATGGCATAAGCACAGGCTGGAAATTCCAAAAAAATCTCCGACCCTGCTAACCAGGGCTGGAGATTATAGACACCACGGACGCTCAATTTGGCATGCCTTAATTGGCCTTAAATTGTTTGGGCCCGAAAAGCATCATCTTCTTTTGCTTGGGCGCCGGCGAGGCGGCTTTCGACTGAGATCGTTTTTGTGTCACTTGGGGGTTCTTCTGAATGGATTGTCGATCCATGGGCTGATGGGTTACGAGAAATTTGGATGGTATATATATTTCATTTCCAATCAGCAAAAAATCAGGGTCAATATCAGGATTGGCACCGGCAATTGCTTTTTGGTTGCTCGCATCCCCGGTGTACCATTTGGCAATGTCCGCAAATTTTTCATCCGTTTTCGTGACCGTATGGGCAAAATAGCCGGGCAGCGTTCGAGCGACAACCTTGCGGGGTAATCGTTTTTTGGTTTTCATCATCTCCGCTGGAATATGGATCCGATTGCCCAGGGTAATGTGGTTGGGATTTAAACCGGGATTTGCACGCGCCAGTGCTTTCCAGTTGCCATAGTGTCCGGTGTACCATTTGGCAATCAAACTCAAGGTTTCTCCGCGCCATCTGACCTGATGAACAAAATAATGGACGCGGTGTTTGGCGGCAAAGGCTTCGGTGGGCGCTGTTTTCTTTTTGACCAGTTTAGCCGGAATTAAAATTGGCGCATTCGCATGGATGCGTTCGGGATTCAGCTTCGGATTTGCCTGCGCCAGTTGTTTCCAATTTCTAGAATCGCCCGTGAACCATTCGGCAATTCCCGGCAGCGTCTCATATGACCACTGGGTTCGGTAAAGCACATATTTTGAATTTTTGGAATACGGCTCAAGCGCAGAGGCTTTATCATCATCGGATTGAAATTTTGCTTCCATCGTTTGCCACTTGCCTTTAAACCAGCTTTTCGAATTTTCATATTTGTGGCTTAAATTCATTTCTTTGACCGTGGTACAACCAGACAGCAGCAGCACCATCATCCCGCTGATCATGCACTTGGCAACGATATATTTAATTCGTACGGCCATGAAAATTACTCCTTCTCTTGCTGTATTTGCTCCAATAACGCGGCAGCTGATGTATTTGCCGGATTGATATCAACCGCCCGCCTGAGATTTTTGACACACTGGCTGCGTTCACCCAGTTGCTCCTGCACCATGGCAAGATTAAACAAGGCCTCATCAAGGAAATTCGGTTCCAGTTTCACGACCCGTATGTACATTTCTTTGGCCTGCGGGAAATCCGCTGTGGTCGCATAAATGTAGCCGAGGTTAAAAAATGACTCAGGTCGAAGTGGTTCGAGTTCAGCAGCCTTACGGTAGCTGGCGATGGCCCGTGGAAAATCGTTTTCAGAAACGTAAACGTATCCAAGATTTAACAGGACCGGAACGCTGGTGGGTTCAAGTTCCAGCGCTTTGAGCAGGGCACTTTTGGCCGCCGGTAGATCTGCTGCGAGCAATTCTTCAGCCAAGCCTTGTAAAGCAGCCGAAAAGTCTGCTGAGATGTCACCAAGTGCAGCAGGCTCGGCGGCCAGCACCGCTTCAAACATTATGACAGCCGAGGCATATTGCTTGGCCGCAAGTGCTTGCCGGGCGTCCTTAATTTGTGCGATGGCGGTGTTTGTTTCCGGCGCTGGCGTCGTTGGTGCAAGCGAATATGCCGCAACCGACCGGTCTGAGGGTGTAAAAGGCAATTCTGCCAGACTGAGATTAAACACAAAGCCCAAAATAACCATCACCGCAGCCGGTGCAAAACGCCAGATGGTTTGTTGAAATGCGGGCGCCGGTTGGGTTTCGGCAAGAAAAACGGTACTGCCGGTGGATTCACTATCGCGCGAGGAGGAGTGGTTGGCCAGCGGCGGCAGGACGCTTTCGACCTGTACATTGGTCCACAGAGCCGATTCCTCTATGGCAAATTCTTCTTTGAAAAAATCTTTGATAAAAGCGGCAAAGCCTCGGCTGTTGGGTCGCACGGACAGCTCAACAATGCATTCCTCCAAATCGGCCAGCATCTGGCTGCAGGTCTGATAGCGATCATCGGGTTCTTTGGCAAGCGCTCGATCAACAACCGCATAAAGTTTATCGGGAAGGTCCGGTCGCAGCTTTTTCAACGCTGTGTAATGCGCCTCACGCACCTGGCTGTAAATCTGCATGGTTTCGCCTTCAAACATCCGTTGGCCGGCCAGCAGCTCATATAAGATGATGCCGGTGGAAAAGATGTCCGAGCGATGGTCGATAACCTGTCCCATGGCCTGCTCCGGCGACATGTAGGCAATTTTGCCCTTAATCAGGCCTTCATGAGTGGTGCTATTATGACTGGCAGCTTTGGCGATGCCGAAATCAATGATCTTCACCTGCCCTTCATACGTCAGAAAGATATTTTGGGGGTTGATATCCCGGTGGATGATATTCAGGGGTTTGCCTTGCAGATCCCTTAGTTTATGAGAGTAATCCAGCCCGACGCAAATCCGCGAAATAATGTAAAGCGTGCTTTCAAGATCCAACGCGCTGCCATTTTTTCTGAGCTTATGGGTCAAATTGCGCAAATCTTTGCCAAAAAGATATTCCATGGCGATGAAGTATTCGCCATGCATACTGCCAAAATCATAAATCTGGATAATATTTTCATGCTGAAGCAGGGCGGCAAGTTTGGCTTCATCAATAAAAGCCTTGACCAGATTGCCTTCATCTGAGAGGTGCGGTAGAATTTTTTTGATCGCAACGCGTTTCTCAAAACCGTGATCGCGAGTGACTTTGGCGCGATACAGTTCAGCCATACCCCCCACAGCGATTTTTTGCAGCAGCTGGTATTTGCCGAATTGTTGGGTCTTAAGATCTTTCATCTTGACACTGATTCCTCAATTATGGATCACATATTCCGCCGGTAAGCTTTGGGCGTTCTGCAAGGGGTGTCGGTGAATCTCTGCTGTCTGTGTCGCCTTTATTCCATCAACTCGAAATCTGGCATGTATATCGGCCATTTGGCAGGGATACTTGAATGCAATTTCGTGTAATGTCATAGATTTGGCGGAAGGGGGCAGGATGGGTTGCAAAGGCCCAAAAAGAGTTGTCAAATTCTGAGATGCAATTGTCGCAAATTAGATGTGAGATTTTTCAGCCGGTCGCCGTAACGTTTGCGTATACAAGGCATTTTTGAAAGGTATCACGGAGTTGTGTCCCAGAAATCATCACCAATGTTGCTCGCAGCAAATGGTGCCTGCGCACAAGTTTCCTGTGCGTATTTGGCCGACATGTATGTTGTTTTCTGGGACCCAGCCCTACACTTTATAGAGCAGGTCGATGTATCGCTTCAATAAATCCCCCACCAGGCTGCGCACGGGCAGATTGGCAGCCAAACCGTAGATGGGCGCCATCGTCCCGGAATGATCGGGATTCTTGCGCACAAAATCAACTGCTGCCCTTAAATCATGAATGAATCGTTCGGTCACCCCCGGCTGGGTATGCCGCAAGGTCACGCACAGGTGGACGCAGGCGGGGTGGTGGAGACCGTTTAAACTCCAGCGCCTGGTGGTCAGATAATCCATGACCTGATAAATATCCAGCGTCCTTGAGCCGAATGCGATGACCCACAACGGATCTCCCAGAATATACAATTCGGGAATATCTTGAATCCCTTTTTTTATTGTGGCGGCGGCTTCCAGTATCTTTCGGGTGGCCGCTAAATAACCGTCTTTGCCAATTTTAATCATGGCAGCCCAACAGGCAGCGCTAAGAGCGCCCGGCCGGCTGCCGGCGAAGGTTGGTGAAAAATATAGCCCACCGGGCCATTCGGTGGTCGTAAAATATTGGTAGCGGCGCAAATCCGAATTGCGATATAAGATGACGGAGGTTCCTTTGGCCGCATAGCCATATTTATGTGTGTCGGCCGAGATCGATGTCACCCCGGGTAATCGAAAATCAAACAACGGGACCGCATAGCCCAATTGTTCGGCCCAGGGCAACACAAAGCCCCCCAGGCAGGCATCGGTGTGAAACCCGACGCCCTTTTCTCTGGCCATCTCAGACAGCTCCTCAATTGGATCCACCACGCCATGGGGAAAGCAAGGTGCCGATCCGATCAGCGCAATGGTGCGGCGCGTGATGGCCTCGCGGGCTGCTGTCACATCAGCCCGATAATCGGCAGCCACCGGGATGCGCTTGATATCTATTTTAAAATACTCGGCAGCTTTATCAAAGGCGGCATGCGCGCTGACGGGGACAATGATCTCTGGCTGGGTGATATTTTTTTGATCGCGGGCCCAATCCCGATATGTTTTCATTGCCAGCAAGATGCTTTCGGTGCCACCGGATGTGACAACGCCACAAATTCCCCTATCCGAACCCGCAGCGTCCGCCTGCGGACCGGCACCCAGCATTCTGGCGGTCATGGACACAATCTCTGATTCGTACTTGGCACTGCTGGGCCATAAGTCGGTGTGCAGGGGATTGCTCTGGGAGTTTATCGTGTATACCTGATTTAAAAAATCAATGTGGGCCGCATCGCCATGGTAAACGGCACCGGAGGCATAGCCGTCTTTCCATTTGGGCTGCTCCAGATCAGACAGGGCCTGCATTTCCGCTATGATGGCTGACGCTTCGCGCCCCGTGTCCGGTATGGCAGCATAGATATCAAACTGCTGTCGATAGGGCTTTACGACGGCTTCAAGATCGCCCAGCAGGTTGTCAAATTCCTGCTCTACCTTTCGCTCGACCACCGGCATGTTTTTGAACCGGTTAAAAAGCCAGGTCGCAATTCTGGGATTTAGCCTCCCGAGAAGGCCTTCATTGAGTTTTTTGATATCCATTCATCTTCACCCATCTTTAATCAGCGGCATTCATCATTTTTGTGGGGGCATCCGCTCGTCGATTTACCCCTATGGCCGCTGGCTACGGTTCAGGCGTTTGAAGATCCGCCGATTACGCTTGTACAGCTCTAAAAACTGGCGGTACAAACCATCATACAGGTTACGGTTATTCGGATCGGGCTGATAGGTACGGGAAATTTTGACCTGATCGGGAATGTCTTCAACCGCAAGATGCCCCAGCGCAAGAGAGGCGAGGAACGCAGCGCCACGCAAATTGGCCTGGATCGGCGCTTGGACCTGCTTGATTCTGCGGTTAAAAACATCTGCAAAAATCTGACACCAGACGCTCGAATTGGCACCGCCGCCGATAAAGTGGATAGGGTCCAGGCGCCGTTTGATAAATTTTTCAACATACCCGAGCAACCACCTTGAATTATAGGCCACCCCTTCATAAATCGCTCTGACGACATGCGCGCGGGTCGTACTCAATGAAATGTTAAACAATCCCGCCCGCACCGAATCGTTTTCGACAGGCGTTCGCTCACCGTACAACCAGGGCATGAAAATTACATTGTTGCTGCCGGCAGGCGCATTGGCAGCGATATCGTCCAATATTTTATACGCATTCGGCGTCCGCTCTTGCGGCTGCATCATATTGTCTTTTAGAAAGGTTAAGCAGGCGCCGGCAGTTTCCTGCTCATTGGCGATAAAATAACGCTTCGGTATCGCCGCCGGCAGAGCCGCCATATTATGAACCAGGTCCGTTTTTTTAAACGGCACGTGACAGGTGATCCAGGACGAAGTCCCCACATAGAGGTGCCCTTCGAAATCCCTGACCGCACCGGAACCGATAGCGGCACTGTGCAGGTCCGGCGTGCCGGTTATAACTGGCGTCTGTGGCTCAAGGCCCAACTCTTGTGCAACTTCTTTTCTAACCGGGCCCAGGATATCAACCGCTCGCTTGAGATCGGGGAATTTTTCACGGGGAATGCCGAATATGCGCAAAAGCCGGTCATCATAGTCCACACGGTCAAGATCACGGTTGTCGGTTATCCAGTGAAGTGCGATGGAGTCGTAGGAGGCAGCAAAACGGCCGGTGAGCCGAAGATTAATATAATCTTTGGGCTCCAAAAATTTAAATGTTTGGCGGTATACCTGTGGAAATTCTGATTTTAGAAAAAGGATGTGCGCAATCGGATCTTTGCCAGCATGTCCCGGTGCTCCGCCGGTGAGGCGCAGCCAGTGACGGAGCTTTGGCAGGCTGTAGCCTTCAATATTGATCAACCCACCGGTGACCTGCTCAACATAGCGCCGGCCACGCGTGTCCATCCAGATAATGGCATTGGCCAGCGCCTGACCACCTGAGTCGACGGCCACCGTTCCGGACCATTGGGTGGTGCAACTGACGCAGACGATATCTGCAGCCGCTACCCGGCACCTTTGCAAGACCCGTTTGGCCGTATTGAGGACGGCCTGCCACCATTGATCCGGTATTTGCTCGGCACCCCCATCTGGCAGGATCAGCAGGTCAACTTTTTCAAATTCATAATCAATGACCTCACCCCGGGTGGAAATCAGCGCTGATTTTGGTCCGGAGGTGCCCAGGTCAATGGCGAGAATATATTTTTCTGTGCTGGCTGTCACTTTAGCGGATGGAAACAAACTAACGGCCGACAGCCCGTACCCGCTGCCGGGTAAAGGCCGTCTCCTGGCTGAGTTTTTCTTGGCGTACGCGGTTGAATTCTGCTTCTATGGCGACAAAGGCCTCAACAATTTCCGGATCGAAGTGTTGGCCTTTTAAGCGCATAATCATCGATTTGGCTTTTGCGTGAGAATAGGCTTCTTTGTAAAATCGTTTAGTGGTTAAGGCGTCGTATACATCGGCGACCGCAATGATGCGCGCAGATAAGGGGATTTGTTCGCCTTTGAGCCCGCGCGGGTATCCTGAGCCGTCCCATTTTTCGTGGTGATTGTAGGCAATTTCCTTGCCCATGGCCAAAAAGGATTTGCCCTCTATCTGAAACTCGATCGCCTTTAAGGCATTGCCACCCATCAGGGTGTGGCGCTTGATGACATCAAATTCTTCTTCAGTCAATTCCCCGGGTTTTAGTAAGAGCGCATCCGGCGTGCCGACCTTACCAATATCATGCAGGATAGAAGACTGGTAGATATCGTCAATATATTGCTGATCGATGCGGTCTTTAATATTGGAATTTTCAGCCAATTGCACCGTCAAAATTCTAGCGTATTCACGAATTCTCTCCAAATGGGTGCCGGTACCTTCGTCGCGGTATTCGGCCAGCTTGGCAAGGCCCAGAATTGTTGCACTGCGGGCTTCATGTACTTTCCTGTAGGATTCCAATAAATCCATTTCCATTTTCTTTTTTTCGGTCCGATCCCGCAGCACGCCTCGATATCCGATGGGCAAGCCCTTGGAATCCTGTAGCAAAGAGGCCGAAGCTTCGATGAATAAGATCGCTCCCTCCATGTTAAACTCACAATCAAAGGCTTTGATGGGATTGCCGCTGCGACGGCATTCCAAAAAGATGTCGTTTATTAATCCGGCATTTTTTTCATCCATAAAATCCCAAAAATTCATAAATCGCAGATCTATTTTAGGAACGCCGAGAATTTTACTCAACGAATCATTTACAAAAATAAAATACCCTTCAAAGTCGATTTCATAGTAACCCTCTTCGATATTTTCGAGAATAGTACGGTATTTTTCCTCACTTTCTTTTAAGGCTTCCAGCGCCCGGTTGCGTTCATTGATGGTAAATTGTACGTGGGAGCCAAACATTAAAAAAAGGCAAAATACGATCAGCCGCGGCCATACATCACTGATATTGGACCCGAAGATTTCTTGATAGAAACTAATTTCCTCCGGCGAAAATACATTCAGAAGGGATTCCAGAGCCCAGTACAACGCCCCCAGAAATATCGCGGTCAAAACCATGTAATCGGCCATATCGACACGATTACCCATGCGTTTTTTTAATTTATTCATATAGTTGTCGTCCTGGCAGCCGCTAAATATTGACGCCCCGGGCAGTGTTTGATAGAATCATTATAGTTTGAATGTCAGAGGTTGTATCGCTAAACCTGATAACTGTCTTAATTCACCACTGCAATAAGGTCATACAATGGGCACAAGAATCAAGCAATATATCCTGATTGGCCTCCTGGCGGCTGCCGGGTATTTTATTATGGATAATCATTTTATAATTTATGGCAAAGATATCCGCCTTTTAAAGAAAACGTCACTGCATCTGCACTACACGTTTTTCAGCGTTAAAGGAAAAAGCCCGGCTAAAATCATGGAAATTGATTATCTGCGCGATGCGGGTATCGGCGATTTGCTCGTGGAAATGGGCGTCATAGATGACGAGCAAAGGTTTAACCTGGAAAACGAATACTTTGAATAGCCGGCTGCATGGGTTATTCCAAAATTTGTCTTATCCCACAACGCAAATAATCTCCCTATAGATGATGGTTTCATGTATTAGTGGCTTCGCTGTAATGTCAACGGTCGCTGCAGCAGGTTAGCTGCGGGTATTGAGCAGGTTTGCGAAAATCATCAATAATCCGCTCATTTGCGGCGACATCTGCTCAAACCGGATTCCCAGGGCCACGGTTCTGCCCTGCTCATCGTACACTTCCTTACTCCAGGCAATCGAGCCCAACACCTTAATCGTCAACGCTTCGGATGGCATTGACATTTCAATTTTTGCATTCTGGATGGATTTATATATGGATGAAACATTGGCATATTTGGCATCCAGCACAATACACACCCCATCGACGGAAATATCCCGGCAATGCCCATCGAGAATAAGCCCATAGTGATCGGCGGAGCCCGGCCATATTTTCAGATTCATTTTGAGCGGTAAGCGATGCCGGTCGGCTTTGCGAACCGACCGTAAGGCTTCCATACCTTCTTTTTCGGATCGCACCTTAAACAAATCGATTATCGCCAGTTCAACTCGAGGATGTCGACGGCAAATCTGCCGCATATGATCCTGCAAGATTCTCACCAATTCAGATTGACCGGTGGTGACGGTATGACTAAAAGAGCGTTGGGATTCGTTTAAAGGGTAAATGTGCCCGAAGAAATCATTTTCAGATAAATAAATGGGTGATTTGGGTGCGCTGGTATTGGCGTCTTCCAATGGCCCATAGGTGGTAGCCTTGATGCCGCCGGCTACGATAAAATAAAGCGCATTTACTGTATTGCCGATTTTGCTGACCGTCTGGCCGGCGGGCAGACGAATCAACTCAAATTGCTTGATTACAGACACAAGTGCTGAATGCGACAGGCTTGAAAAGAATGCGTTCGTCGGTATCTCATGATATTTGCTTTTGTGAAGCGTGTCCCATAGTGTTTGCGTTTCGGCCGGCGATGGTTTTTTAAGGTGCCATTTTAGAAATTGACAAACAATCGCCTGCAACAAAAGACCGGCATCCGCATACAGGGCAGCCGTATGCTGATAAGCCTGCGCGGCCGCATCGCGCAATTGTTTGCGCGCCAGCAGATCTGCATAAGCCCGGCGCAAAGCCGGGTCATTAGGGAAAATTTGGAGCATGCTTTTAAATTCATCGACCGAATCAATCAAAATCGTTCCGTCGATGATATGTTTGGCAATGCTGATTTGTTTGCTCAACTGGGTTTTCATGGGCGCGTTATAAAATTCGGTCAGGATGGTTCAATATGCGGCCGACGCTTTCTGATCGGATACTGTGTAGAGCAGCCGCTGTGATTCAGGTGTTATCAAAATCCATTATTAATTTTCATGCAAAAGTCAGATACTATGTTATCTGAAAACCCTCTAACATTGCAATCAACAAATGGCATTTAATTCAAGCGTGATGGGCCGCTCTTCTTCGCTTTTGCCTGTAAACCTTATGGGACCAGGCTTTCTGAAATGGTCGCCTGCTGAATCAGCCGCCAGCCACTTTTCGCGATTGGCCTTAACGACCTGAAATGCGGCTGAACGGACATCGACGATACTCTTTTCCAGGACAAGGGTCAGGCGGCCTTTGCGCTCCTCCAGATGCATTAGCGGTGCAATGGGAATACCGATCGGCTCCCATCTGGTAAAATCTTGCTCCAGGTTGCGAATGGCGGCCATTTGACCGGTGGCCCCGTTGGCGATCAGGCTGAATACGGTCAGCCCCAGGTTGTAGGTATAGACACAATCAAATCGGGTCGGATCATTTCCGCGGCCGTCATAACCGTAAAAATGATTCTGGGTTTTAAATGAGGGCACCGACTTTTGAAACATTTTTTCAACTGCCGCCGGAACGTCCTGACTATCTTTGAGCATCTTCGCTTCGACCAGTGACTGCTTTAGCGTTTTCAAGGATATAATCTCTGATTTTCTCAATAACATGTCCGTCTGTTCGTAATTTTCAAACAGCAACGGACCATAGGCCTCCGGATCCAGACCCGCCCGCTTCAAGGTTTTGCGATAATAGCTTTTGTAAATACCAAAGCGGTAACGGCCCTGTTCTTTTAGGATGTTCAGATAATCTTTGACCAGATCCATTAAGACTTTTTCAGTTTCAACCTGCGAAAAAGGAAAATTACCGTGACTGTCTCGCTCCATTAAAAGGCCTTCCTGAAAAAAAGCCGGGATATCGTTAAACAGGTCGTCATCACGGGTATTCCAGAGCGTAAAAGAAGTATCCTCTCGGGAGCGCTGGGCCAGGCGGCGCAAATACTCCAGCTTATCTTCCAGCAAAGGGAAGGCGGCATGAAAGTCTATATCACGGGTTTGGTTGTGCTCTGCAATAATGGTATTCAACTTGATGATGAACACCTGAATTTCGTTGATAAACTCCAGAACGCCCTCGGGCACGACGATGACACCGTAATTTTTCCCGATAGCCGCACGCCTCACAATGCCTTCACAAATCACCCGTGAGAGATGGCGCAGGGTGATCCCGTAAGCATGATAGTCGAGCGTGCCTTCTTTTTGGGCCTTTTCAAGCCGCCGTTGGTCAACATAATCGGCCAAATCCTCGCCAATAAGGGTCATGTTTGCATGGGTTTGCAGGGCAACTTCCAGCGCCAGGTGACTGGCCACCCGGCCCATGACTTTACAAATATGCCAGTATTTGACATCGGAGCTGCTGTCGGTGCACAAATTGCTGATGGAATTGGCGAAAGCCCGCGCGGCGGTATGAAATCCGAAAGACATCGCGCACAGGACGTTACTGTTATCATCTCTGACCTGAATATCGCCGTCGATGGTCTTGGGAACGCCGATGACCTGGACACCATCGGCAGCCATTTCCTGGGCTAAAAAAGCAGCGTTGGTGTTGGAATCATCGCCGCCCACAATCACTAGGGCATCCAAATCGAGTTTTTTACAGGTTTCGCGACACAATGCCAATTTGTCAGGCGTATCGATCTTGGTGCGACCGGTTTTGATCATGGTAAACCCACCGATATTGCGGTAAGCGTCCACCAAATCATCATTAAGTTCCAGTGTTTCGTTTTCGATAATGCCATCCGGACCGATCAAAAACCCGTAAACCCTGGATTTTGGGTTAGCCTTTTTAGCTGCATCATAAATACCGGCAATAACATTATGCCCGCCGGGGGCCGGCCCCCCTGAAAAAACGATACCGATATGTCTTTTTTGCTGATATGTTTTCGACAGGGCTGCATCAGCCGTTTTAAGACCCTGGATTTTTTGAACCCGATTGTTGATAATATCAGGCAGCTGTTTGGCCGCCTCTTTGTCCACTGTGAACTTAAATTCATCCGTCGGTTGCAGACGTGAAAATTTTTGTGAAAGTGCGCTACAGACCGGCGGCGAATATTGTCTTCTTTCCAGCAGTTCGGCGTTGACATCTTCGGTGACTTTTAACACTTTTGGATGCTTTAACAATTCCGGCAAGGGTATCGGCTCTTTTCCTGACATATGGATCTCCGCAAATATTAGATTGAAAGAAGGTGATGCCAAAAGGCAATCGATACTGAGAGTTTTACCCAACCTCATTATAGGGTGTCAATATTATTTGCAATAATGAATTTTTTCAAGCATAAGATACCGCCTCATTTCGGCAGCCCTTGAATACCGTTTAGAGGCTGAATGGCTGTGATTAACAGAACCCAATTTTAAAAAACGACTTGCCATTTAAAATGATTGTGATAAGTATGCATCGTTTACAGCGACAGCATCCCGACGTACAAAGGCCTAATCCTAAACGAAAAACCGTCGTCAATAATAATGATAAGGGGCAGCATCGCAAGTCATTCAATGCCCTGAAGGTAGATTATTAACCCAATAAGGAGGTGCGGTATGAAAAAAGTATTGGTTTTGAGTATGGTGGCGCTCTTCGCCGCCGGGTTTATTTTCAGTGGATCTGTTTTTGGCGCGGACATCGAGCTGGCTAAAAAATCGACGATTGAAAAAATCCTCAAAAGGGGTGAGCTGCGCGTGGGTTTCGAGTCCGGCTACATCCCGTTTGAAATGACCAATAAAAAAGGAAAATTTATCGGATTTGATATGGACTTCGCCCGCCGCATGGCCAAAGCAATGGGCGTTAAATTCGTACCGGTCAATACCGAGTGGGACGGCATTATCCCGGCCCTGATGACCGACAAGTTCGATATCATCATGGGGGGCATGACCATTACCCAGGAACGAAATTTGAAAATCAATTTTGCCGATCCGTATATCGTGGTCGGTCAGACCATCCTGATTAATAAAAAACATGAAGGCAAGGTCAAGTCTATTAAAGACCTCAACGATCCCAAGTATATTGTAACGTCCCGTCTGGGCACCACCGGCGAGCAGGCCATTAAAAAATTCATACCCAAGGCTACCTACAAATCATTTCAATCCGAAGCCGAAGCCGGCCTTGAAGTAATCAACGGCAAGGCTGATGCCCTCGTATACGACCTGCCGTTCTGCGGGCATCTTTACGCCAGCCAGGGCAAGGGCAAAACGGTTTTTTTGGATGAACCCTTCACCTATGAACCGCTGGCCTGGGCCATCAACAAAGGGGACCCGGATTTTCTCAACTGGCTCAACAACTTCTTGAGGCAATCCAAAGGGGACGGCTTCTATGACAGAGTCTATCAGAAATGGATCCTCGGAACAGACTGGAAAAAAGAGCTGGAATAATCAAGCCACATCGATACTTCTGTTTTCCGGATGATAGAGAGGGCCGGCCGTTCCCCCGGGGGAGCTGGTCGGCCTTTTTGCTTATAGGTCCTTTATAGTTGAGCGCTTCGGATATGTTCGCTTTCGATTGGACAGCTCTTAAACGATAACCTTCCAAACCGGTTAAAAGACCATGAAATCATCAAAAAATCAGCGAACGGCTGCACGGCCGCAATCATACTACATGTGGGTAGGCGTCTTCTGTGTGTTTGCCCTGATCGTCATGGGCCTGTTTTACTACGCCACCCAAAAAATTGAATATGTCTGGCGCTGGAACCGCGTGCCGATCTATTTTGCCTACAAGGATACGATTGATATTACATCCGAGATCGACGGTGACGTGGCCTCCATCACCAAAGAAGGCGACACGGCCACCATTACGGTCAAAGGTCTGGACGAATCAGCGTCGTTTGAGATTCCGGCTGCCGGAGTCAGCGTCGATGAAGGCGAAATGATCTCCATCGGCGATACGCTCGGGTCCTACACCCAGTGGAAACCAGGCCTTCTGATCATAGGCCTCTGGCTTACCCTCAAGATCAGTGTCCTGGCAACCATCTTCGGCGTCATTATCGGTATCATCGGCGGTCTGACGCGTCTTTCAGATAACCCGGCCCTCAAATGGACGACCATGGTCTACGTGGAAGTCATTCGGGGATCACCGTTGCTGGTTCAGATCCTGATCTGGTACTTTATCCTGGGTACCGTTTTCAATGAGCTGCTGGCGGCCTACGGATTGGGTCGCATTCCAGCCTGGTGGTACGGGGTGGCCTCTCTGGCCTGTTTTGCGGGCGCCTACGTCACCGAGATCGTGCGGGCCGGCATCCAATCGATTCACCGCGGCCAGATGGAAGCCGCGCGCTCTTTGGGCATGAGTTACGGTCAGGCCATGCGCTATATCATTATGCCCCAGGCCTTGCGCAGAATTTTACCTCCCCTGGCAGGCCAGTTCATCAGCCTGATAAAGGATTCTTCGCTGCTGGGTATTATTGCCATTCGGGAATTGACCAAAGCCGCCCGGGAGGCCGTTACCGCCAGCCTGCAGCCATTTGAAGTATTTATGTTATGCGCCGTACTGTATCTGGTGCTAACGTTTACCCTATCCATGCTCGTTCAACATTTAGAAAGAAGGATGGCCATCTCGTGATTGAAGTCCAAAATGTCAATAAAACGTTTTTTGTGCCCCACGAGGTCAAAGCCCTCGTGGATGTGTCAACCAAAATCAAAGCCGGGGATGTGGTGGTGGTCTGCGGGCCTTCCGGCTCCGGCAAAAGCACCTTCCTCAGATGCCTCAATCGTCTGGAGAAAGCCGATAGTGGCCATATTTTTATCGATGGCGAGGATGTCTTGCATCCCAAAACGAACATCAACAAATTGCGGGCCGAAGTGGGCATGGTATTCCAGTCGTTTAACCTTTTCCCGCACAAATCGGTATTTGATAATGTTGCCATGGCCCAGAAGGTCGTCCGCAAACGCTCAAGGAGAGATGCCAAAGAAAAAGCTGATTTTTTGCTAAAAAAAGTCGGTATTCACGACAAATCCAACGCCTTTCCGGACAATTTGTCCGGCGGCCAGCAGCAGCGGGTGGCGATTGCACGCGCCCTGGCCATGGATCCCAAGGTCATGCTGTTTGATGAGCCGACCTCGGCCCTGGATCCGGAAATGATCGGCGAGGTTCTGGATGTCATGAAAACCCTGGCCAAAGAGGGCATGACCATGGTGTGCGTGACCCACGAAATGGGTTTTGCCCGTGAGGTGGCCGATGCCGTCATTTTTATGGATGAAGGCGCCATCGTCGAAGTCGGTACCCCGGAACACTTTTTCAAAAACCCCACCCACGAGCGCACCAAGTTATTTTTGAGTCAGATCCTTTGACGCAGGTATCAGGAATTAAAATCTTTTATACTGATTTGGTTTATTGAACTACCGTTTGTAAACTACAAAATCCGAAACTCGAAACCCTAAATTCGAAACAATACAAAAATTCAAATTTTCTAATTCCCCAAACTAGGAAAGTGTTTGCGGTTATTTAAAATTTAGAGCCAACTTTTTAGAATTTTGAAATTAGATATTTGGATTTGTTTCGAATTTCGATATTCGGATTTCGAATTTAAGCGATGCCACTTACACCACATCTTGTATCCAAGCCACTAAAATTATACCTTAAGTTGTGTTTTTTCTTTACAAGCGCCCTACATCCTGCTATGATTTGCCAGTGAAAATCAAAACCGTTTTTCCATCTTCTTGCAAGCCAAAATTTGCCTGAAAATGATTCGGACGGCAAACCTGAGGCTTTTTTTACCCCTATTGAGCGTAAACAAAATGAAAAACGGGGGTAGAACTAAAAATATAAGGTCATTCTGTTCGGATGATAAACCTGAACAGGTCTTATACCGTAGAATTCGTATTGTAAGGGATTTTTTACACTTTGTTTACCCTTTGGGAAAGCCGATCTCACCCCATCTTCTGCGTTGCCAAAGGCTAGCGGTAGCCAACTACAGCAAAGCCCTTGGACGCCTTGAAGCAGGGGCAACCTCGGCTTTCGCTCAATTAGGGGCTAAATGCAGGAACCGGTCTGCAATTTAACATCAGCTACCACCCATAGTGTGTATATTTGGTAAATTGATCTGAGGAGATCTTGATATATGAAATTAAAAAAACTTGAAATTACGGGATTCAAATCCTTTTATGATAAGGCCGGAATTGCTTTCCCACAGGGCGTCTCCGCGGTGGTCGGCCCCAATGGTTGTGGCAAAAGCAACATCATCGACGCATTGAGATGGGTCATGGGGGAGCAAAGCGTCAAGCAGCTGCGGGGCAAAAAGATGGAAGATGTCATATTTTCCGGGGCCAACGATAAGCCTCCGTTAAACATGGCGGAAGTCTCCTTGACGCTGGCCAACGATAATGGCGATAGCCCCGAAGAACTGAAAGACTTTACCGAAATCAATCTCACCCGCCGCCTCTATCGCTCAGGGGAAAGTGCATATTTTTTAAACAAGCAACCGTGCCGACTAAAAGACATTCACAATGTCTTCTGGGGCAGCGGACTGGGTTCTAAATCATATGCGATTATTCAACAGGGCCGAATCGGCGCCATTACCGATGCGAGCCCGGAAGAGCTTCGCTTTTTTATCGAGGAAGCCGCCGGCGTCACCCGTTATAAAAACCGCAAAACAGAAGCCCTGCGCAAAATCGAGGTTACCAAAAATAATTTATTGCGGGTGACGGATATTATCCTTGAAATTAAACGTCAGATGGCCAGCCTCAAACGGCAGGCCCGCAAAGCCGAAATTTACAATAATTACCGCATCCAGATTAAGGCCTTTGAGACATTTCTTGGCCTGCATTACCACGACGATTACACCCGCCAGATCCAGGAATCCGATACCCTTCTGCGTCAACTGCAGGATCTGGATATCAGCCATACCACCGAGATAAAAAAGCTGGATGCTTCTGTTGAAGAAATCAAGCTCAAACGCTGGCAAAAAAATCAGGAAATATCCGAGCAAAAATCAAATCAATACGAAACCCAGCGCCGTATCGACCGCGCTGAAAATGACCTGGTCCATTTGCGCACTGAAGTTAAAAGACTAGCTGATGAATCTTCGGAGCTAACAGCCATACGTACCGATCTGGAAGAAAAAAATAAGGAAATGCTTTCTGAAATTGAACAGGCAAAAAGAGAAATGGCTGAAGTCAATGAAGAAATTACTGCCAAAAAAGCCAGCATCAACGCGGAAAAAAAAGCCAGCGAAGGCATCACCGAAAAATTAGCAGCGCTCAATCAAGATCAGGAAGCCGACAAATCGCGCCTAATGGATTTGATCGCGCGGGAGGCCCAATTCAAAAACATCTACCAGACCACGATCAATAATAAGGAAAGTTTACAAAAACGCCTGCAAGGGGTTGAAGAAGAAGAAAATCAGGCCCGTAAGCAGATCCAGGGCGCCCGCAAGCAGGAAGAAACAGCCCGCAAGCAGCTGACGTCGATAAAAGACGGCATCCAGGGTCTGGAAGAGCAGATCGCCTCAGCCGGCAGCCAGTTGACGCAAAAAAACAGCGCCCTTGGCAAGCAGGTCAAATTGACCCAGACGCTCGAGCTGGAACGCAACACCGTTAAATCCAATTTAAACACCCTCAAGAAAATGGCCGACGATTTTGAATGGTATCGCGACGGTGTCAAGGCGATCATGAAACCCAGCAGCACCGATGCGTCTGCCGTCAGTTCGAACGTATCACAAAAAATTGTGGGGCTCATGGCAGATATTATCGAGGCCAAACCGACTTTTGAAGCCGCTGTGGAAGCGGTTCTGGGAGATGCACTCCAGTACATTATCGTTCAAGATCAGGATGCCGGCCTCGAAGCCATTGAGTATTTGCAGACCCGCCAGGCCGGGCGCAGCGGATTCATCCCGCTTTCCGCTATGAAACCGGCCGATAATCTTCAGACGGATGCGCCCGTTTCCGGTTCGCTGCTGTTAGACCAGATTACCGTAAAGCCCGGTTATGAAGCCATTATCAGAACCCTGCTGGGCCATGTGGTTTTTACAGATAATATGACTGAAGCCATCCAGCTGTATAATCGCAACGGCACATCTAGGACCATTGTTACTAAAAATGGGGATGTCATATTGCCACAGGGTTTCTTGGTTGGTGGCAGCAAAGATAAACTAAACGGCATTCTGGCTAAAAAACAGGAACTCAAAGCGCTAAATCGACAGGCCATTAAACTCGACCGGAAAATGGATGAGGCTCGCTCGGATCAGAGCCGATTGGAATCAGAGGCACGTCAGCTTGAGATTCAGCTGCAAAAACGAACCGAACAAAAAAATAACGCTGTCAAAAAAGAAATTGAGGCCGAGAAGGAAGTCGTGCGGACGTCTGAAGAGCTCAAAAATGCCGGGCGTCATCTTGAAATCGTGATGCTCGAAAAAGAAAAGCTGCAGGGTGAAGCCAGCGATGTTGATGCTGAAATGACCAAATACAATACCGCTCTGGCAGACCTGTCCGCTGAAGTCCAAACGGCTCAGAATAAAGTTTCCCATCTTTCGGCTACGATCAGTAGCGTATCGGCTGAATTGGAACAATACCAGCAGGGAGTAGTGGATCTACAACTGCAACTGACGGCATTGGATGCAAAATTAGTAAATGCCAACAACAGCTCGCGGCGATTAAACGAATTTCATAATGATAGTCTGAACAGACTCGAACAACTTGGGCAGGAAATTCGCACCAAACAACAAAAGAAAGAAAGCGCCAAGCAACAAATAACCGAGTTCGAAAAAAAACTCTCCGAGATGTATCAAAAGATGGAAACTCTTGATCAGTCACTAAAAGCCAATGAGGCGCATTATGAGTCCATAGACGGACAACTTCAAGACAGTGACAGCAAGATATCAAAAATAAAAAGCGAACGTGAACAGATCCTGGAAAAAGTCAGGCTGTTGGAACTGGAGCAATCCGAGCGCAAAATCAAAAAAGATAATGTTGCCAGCCGGCTGGAAGAAAAATACCGCACCTCGTTTGAGGCCATCAGAGACGGGTTCAGGCACGATTCAGAAGCTCTCGAGATGACTGAGGACAAAACCATCGAACAGATAGAGGCGGAGCTGGAAACCGTTCAGAATAAAATAGATCGAATTGTCGATGTCAATTTGGGCGCCATCAGAGAATACGAGCAACTGAAGGATCGCTTTGATTTTCTTAAAGAACAGCGCGATGATCTGGAGCGTGCCATTGAAGATCTGCACAAAGTGATCAAGAAAATTAATGTTATCACCCAAAAGCGCTTTCTGGGGACGTTTGATCTCATCAATGAAAAGTTAAAAGAAGTCTTTCCAAAACTTTTTGGCGGCGGTCTGGCCAAGCTTACGTTAAAAGAACCCAACCTGCCTCTGGAGACCGGTGTAGAGTTTATGATCCATCCACCGGGCAAAAAGCTAACCCGCTTGAGCCTTCTATCGGGTGGTGAAAAAGCTATGGCCGCAATCGCTTTTATATTTTCAATCTTTCTGATTAAACCGGCTGCTTTTTGTCTGCTGGATGAAATCGATGCCCCGCTGGATGACGCCAATGTCTGGCGGTTCAATGATTTACTTAAGATTATTGGAGAAAATTCACAAATTGTTATGATTACGCATAACAAACGCAGCATGGAATTTGCCGATACGTTGTTCGGAATTACCATGGAAGAAAAAGGGATCTCAAAGATTGTCTCCGTTAATTTTGAAGCCGCGCACTCCTCCAACTAAATGCAGGTGTTTGAAAACCACAATCACACATAAAATTTAGAATAGTAAAATTAACCCATAATAATATCTAAGCAGGTTTAATACGACCACGAAGTCCACGAAGGGCGCAAAGCAAAGGTATTATAAGGTTTAGTAATATTCTTCGTGGTGAAAAGCATAATTCCAATTGAATCAAGATAAGATATGATTTTTCGTAAATCTAAGAAAATCAAAACGGATACTGAAACGTCTTCATCAGAGATATCTGCAAATGGCACCGGAGACCATGATGAGCAGGTCGTAGCCGAGCCGTCTGACGGCTATTTTAAGCGACTGCGGGATCGGCTCTCAAAGACCCGCAAAACGTTTTCCGGTGGTTTTGATAAGATATTTTCGCACAAACAAAAGATCGATGAAGATCTTCTGGAAGAGCTCGAAGAATTATTGATTACATCGGATATCGGCGTCCACACTGCGCTAAAACTTGTGGACAAGATCGCATCTTCAAAAATCTCCGATGTAGATGAAATCAAACCCTTGCTCAAAGCTGAGATTTTGTCCATTCTTGCACCTCAAACAGCGGAATCGGACGAAACCCTGGCCTCGCCACGGGTCATCATGGTGGTCGGTGTCAACGGAACCGGTAAAACAACCACTATTGGCAAACTGGCTGCGCGCGCATCTCAATCCGGCCAAAAGGTCCTGATTGGCGCAGCGGATACGTTTCGGGCGGCTGCGATCGACCAACTCATGATTTGGGCTGATCGTGCCAAGGCCGATATCGTCAAACATCAGGAGATGGCCGATCCTGCCGCGGTTGCCTATGATACGGTTGAAGCGGCAAAAGCCCGCGGCGTCGATTTGGTACTAATTGATACCGCCGGACGATTGCATACCAAAGTAAATTTAATGGAAGAATTAAAAAAAATAAAACGCGCCATTTCAAAGACCATACCGGATGCCCCTCATGAAGTGTTGCTGATTTTAGATGCCACCACCGGTCAGAATGCAGTATCGCAGGCCGAATTATTTAACGAAGCCCTCGGCGTTACGGGCTTAGCCTTGACCAAGCTCGATGGCACCGCCAAAGGCGGCATCGTTATCAGCATATGCAATACCTTGAAAATACCCTTAAAATATATCGGTATCGGCGAACAGATTGACGATTTACAACAATTTGATGCCGCCAAATTTGTGGATGCCTTAATTTAATTTAAGCTTTTGATCATAATAAGTGAACCGTTTGGGGCAGTCACCCATTCGTTAAATTGGTTTGAATCTGGATCATGCACGTGCAGGCGGTTTGCTATGGGCCTGATTCAGGCAAAAATTTGAGAGGTATTATTCTGTAAATGCTGCTATGCAGCCGTTCAGCGGAGATTATTTCAAAAAAAGTGTTGTAAAATGTAGATTTCTGTTGACATCGATTTTATCTTTCTATATGGAAACAGGCAAATAGGCGATCGGTTCGTATGAACCATAACAACAGATCAACAAAACTAGAAGGGGGTAAGGTACTATGACAAAGGCAGAACTTGTAGAAAAAGCGGCTAAAGATGCAAAAATTTCAAAGGTTGCAGCTGCAGCTGCGCTCAACTCGTTTATGGAAGGTGTGACCAAAGCATTGAAGAAAAAGAACGGCAAGGTTACGCTAGTCGGCTTCGGTACTTTTCAGAAAGTTCGCCGTAAAGCCCGTAAGGGACGCAATCCGCAAACCGGCGCACCGATCAAAATTAAAGCCACTAACGTGGTTAAATTCAAACCCGGAAAAAAACTCAGAGACGCCGTTTAAGCATTTTATATCTAAAAGCAACGGGCGATTTATGGTTAGCATAAATCGCCCGTTCTGTTTCCAGAAGCTGTCTTAAAAATGAATCTATCGTCCAATGGCTGTGTTACCCAAGATAAATGGATTACACACCTATTTTTATAAACACCAAGGTGTGCATCAAACCGATTCGAAATACTCGAATTATGTTTGGCATAGATCGCCCCTTCTGTTCCTTCAGCCCGCTGAGATGAAAATCCCAGCGGGCTTTTCCGCATCAACCTCAAATGCCACCACCCACTTGTTCTATTTGCCTAATTAAGGGACTTAAAGCTATCTTAAAAATAGTAGATTACGTCCAAGGGCAAGGCGAAAACCGATTCAAAAGTGGAGTATACACGACAGTATTCGAGCATTTTGAATCGGTTTTTAACGCAGTACTTGGGCGTAAGATGCATTTTTAAGATAACTTTAATAGGTGATGTCGAAACGCTTATACTCTCCGGAAAAATCCTGCCACTTCAGATCCACATTTTCAACCACCGCCAGATTAGGACCTTCCTGGCACCATTGCAGAACGGCATCCACATCCGGCTGCTTGCCTTCGAACACCGCTTCGACCGTGCCGTCAGGCCGATTTCGGACCCAGCCCAGAACGCCAAACCGCTGTGCAGCGCGCTGCGTTTCCACGCGGAAAAAAACGCCCTGAACCCGACCGGATATAATGACATGGGCGCACACCTGTTTTTCCATACAAACCTCCCAGCGCTTTGCGCAGCATAGCGCATGGCGCATAGTGCAAAGCGCTAATAAGCGTTTCTATTTCTACCACCTTTATGGGGTATGACTCAGCATTTTTTTAAGCGTCTGCTCGTCAATGATTTTCACCCCGAGTAGGCGGGCGCGGTCAAGCTTTGATCCCGGAGCGTCACCGGCGACCACAAAATTCGTCTTACCACTAACGGAACCGCCAACCTTACCACCGGCGGATTCGATCAACGTTTTGGCCTGGGAGCGCGTAAAATTCTCAAGCTTGCCGGTTAGCACGAAAACCTGGCCGTTGAGTTTACCGGATTTTTTTGGACCTGCTGTCTCTAATTTTACGCCGCTGGCCAACATCTGATCGATAATCCGCCGATTATGCTTTTGCTCAAAAAACCGGACAATACTTTCGGCCACAGTTGGACCGATACCATCGACGGCTTCCAGTTCTGCCCGGGAACTGTCCATTAACGCATCCAGCGCAGCAAAATGGTCCGCCAATAACATCGCCACATGTTCACCGACTTGTCGAATTCCCAGAGCAAAAAGAAAACGACCGAGGGCAATCGATTTGGCCTTTTCAATGGCATTTTTCAGATTCGCAGCGGATTTAGCCCCCATTCGATCCAAATCACTCAGGACGGCTTCATCCAGCTTAAATATATCTGCATACGACGATAACAGTTCTTTATCGACAAGCTGTTCAACGAGCTTAGCACCCAGGCCGTCAATATCAAAAGCGCCTTTGGCCGCGAAATGTTTGATGCGTTCTTTTAGCTGCGCAGAGCAGCTTGTGTTGATGCAGCGTGTGGCCGCCTCCCCTTCGATGCGAATTACCTTTGAATCACAGACCGGGCACACGCCGGGCATCTTAAATGCGGTCTCACGCCCAACACGCTTTGATACAATCACTTTTACAATCTCCGGGATAACATCTCCGGCTCTTTGCACCAGGACATGATCTCCGATGCGCACGTCTTTTTTTTCGACTTCATCTTGATTGTGCAGGGTCGCCCGACTGACCCGCACCCCACCGACATTGACCGGCTCCAAATGGGCAACGGGTGTGAGCACACCGGTGCGGCCAACCTGCACCTCGATCGCTTTGATGGTGGTGGTCTCCTGAATGGCTTTGAACTTATAGGCAATGGCCCATCGGGGGCTTCGCGAGGTCGTCCCTAATTGCTCCTGAAGGTCAACACGGTCGACCTTAACCACAACGCCATCGATGTCGTACGCAAGCTGGTGCCGTTTCTCACTGAGTTCCCGATAATAATTTAAAACCGCATCAATGGTTATGCCGGAACGAATGAGCGGATTTATTCTGAAACCCCATTGCTTTAAAGTCTCCAGAAGCGCCCCGTGCGTTTCAAAGACCGTATCTTCAACCATGCCGACCCCATAGAAAAATACTTCCAAAGGACGGGTTGACGTAATTTTTGAATCCAATTGCCGCAAAGATCCCGCTGCCGCATTTCTGGGATTGGCAAATGGCGGCTGTTCCTGTTGAATGCGTTCCTGGTTTAGCTGTTTAAAGGCATCCAGGCCGATAAATACTTCTCCCCTGATTTCACATCGCGAAGGGACGGGAATTGATGGGTGTAATTGCATCACCAGCGGCACGGTCTGAATCGTTTTGGCATTGGCCGTGATCACCTCGCCGGTCTGGCCGTCTCCGCGCGTTGCAGCCGTGACCAGTTTTCCGTTTTCATATATGAGTTCAACGGCAACACCATCCATTTTCGGTTCCGCCGTATAGATGATGTTGTCCGGATCACCCAGATTTCTTCTGACCCTTTTGTCAAATTCCAGGATATCATCGTCATTAAACCCATTGTCCAGACTCAGCATGGGAATGCTGTGTGCCACTGAATCAAATTTGTCCAGCGGTTGTGCTCCGACACGCACGGTCGGCGAATCCTGGCGTTGCAGCTGGGGATATTTTTCTTCCAGCCGCGTTAATTCCTGCAATAAACGATCATACTCGGCATCCGAAATCTCGGGATCATCCAGCACATAATACTGATAGTTATGCCGGTGCAGTGCCGACCTCAGCGCCTGTGCTTTATTTATGATTGGAGGGCTTACATCTTCTGGCATACGTTTTTAATCACCTGGCAGGCCGCCTGGCGGCCGTGTTTGAATTCTTTCAATTTAAAACCGGGACGCCATTTAAAGGAAGTCAGTTCATCCGAAACCACGGCCAGCGCACCCAAATCGACACCGCGATATCGGGCAACAGTAAATAAGGATGACATTTCCATTTCGACCGCCAATGCACTGCGACGCTGAAAGGTTTCCACTTTGCTGCGGGTTTCACGATAAATGGCATCTGTCGTCCAGATCGCTCCGCTATGGTACTTGATTTGCGCCTGTGTCATTTCATCGCTGAGTCGGGTCGTCAACCGTTCAGAAGGGTATGTTCGATTATTCTTATTGGGCTGATAATGCTGAGACGTGCCTTCATCAATAAAGGCCGATGTCGCCAAGACAATATCGCCAATCTTAACCTGCTGTGAAATTGAACCGCACCAGCCCAAATAAATGATTTTCTCGGCGCCCCATGCAATCAGATTTTCGACCACCATCACCGCATAGGGCGCACCGACTGCCGGACCGCATAATGCAATGCCATGATCCGTTCTGTTGGCGCAATACAAGCGGCTGGTAAATAGTTTTTGGTAGTCTTTAGAATTGATAGCCAACAACTCGCAAAGCAGGGAAAGATCATTTTCAGTCCCGGCAACCACTGCAACAGGTCCCAGCTCCGGAGAATGTTTTCCCTTTTTAGGGAAAATAATGCCCATTTTTTCGTCCGATTTTAGCATCCGTAATAAACGGTTTGCTAGATCTTTTCAGCGTGAAAGGTTTTTCTGCCAGTTATTTGTTAATGGTTACTGGTTATTTATTTTTGCAGCTATGAACGAACTGTCAAACGAATAACCAATAACAAATTACCAATAACAAAAGTTGGCCTTTTGGAGCGTATGTTTAATATTTCTGATGCGTGGAGCTGCCCCACAGTGACGCATGACTTCAGTGAGGCGAGGCCAACTTTGTGAGCTCCTCTTTAACCTCATCGATGATATCGTACAACCACATCAGATCCTCGATGGTCAGCCGTCCGGCTTTCGCCGGAGCTCTTTCGCTCCCGTCCTTTTTTAATAAAATCCGCGGCCCGATTTGAACCTTTGCTTCGCTTTCACCATATTGATTGATTGAAACCATCAAACCGGTTTCATCACATTTCCACTTTTTTAGTACCACGTCCTTTTCCGGATCGTACGGCATAGCAACCTCCACTCAACAAAAACAATTTTAATGTTAACCTCAAAATAATGATGTTCGATGGGTTATAATTTTTAACACGAAAACACGAAAGCATCAAAGCACGAAATTTATTTTGTCTGCTTTCGTGATTTTACCTGCCCAGTTAACCCTTTATGTAGTGTTTAAGCGGGGTTCTTTCGTGCTTTCGTGGTTAATTTTATCTTTTAGGATTCGGACTTGTCCGATTTTGGTGTTAATAAATCTAATGGGTCCAAAATCGCTTGTCAATCAGTCTTTTGCATTTAAAAATGACTTGACAACTTCAGGCAACCCATATATCCGAACCGCACAGCTCTGTTCCAGGGAACAGAGGTCGGAGGTCAGAAGTCATGAAAAAATGATGATAGCGATAATCATCTGCCCTCTGTCATCTGTCCTCTGAAAACTGACACCCGAAACCTGACACCTTCTGCCAAGATGCCAATTCCAACGCCATTTCATGACAGGACTGCTGCCCTGTGCACAAGCTACAAATGGGCCGACTGGGCCGGCTATTTCGCCGTGTCTTCGTATAACCTGCCCAACGATGGTGAATACTACAGCCTGCGTCATTCTGCCGGCATAATTGATATCAGCCCGCTGTTTAAATATGAAGTTAGTGGAGCGGATGCGGTGGCGTTTTTATCCCGCATCATGACCAAAAATATCGAAGACATCCCCATCGGCCGCGCATCCTATTGCTGCTGGTGTGATGATTTCGGCAAGATTATCGATGACGGAACCGTATATCGTCTAGATGCAAACCGCCTGCGTGTGCACACGGCTGAACCGATGCTGGCCTGGTTTGGGCAGTTCAGACGTGGTTTTGATGTGACCCTCAAAGATCTAAGCGCACAAATCGCAGCAGTTGCTGTTCAGGGACCCACCGCCCGGGATATCCTCCAGCAGGTTAGCGATGCCGATTTGGAAGCATTAGCATATTATAGCGTGGCGACCGCTCAACTCGACAAGCTGCCGGTGCTGATATCCCGCACCGGATATACCGGTGATTTAGGATACGAGCTGTGGGTGGATAATACGAATGCCCTGCCCCTCTGGGATACGCTCATGTCCGCTGGCAAACCCTATTTGCTGAAACCTTTTGGCCTGGATGTTCTGGATATTGCCCGAATCGAGGCCGGCTTGATTTTAAATGGGGTTGAATTTCACAATGCAGCCCATTGCCTGATCGAATCACAAAAAGCGACACCTTATGAGCTGGGCCTTGGCTGGACAGTCGATCTCGATCGAGAACCCTTTTGCGGTCAGCGGGCGCTGAAAGCCGTGCAGGCTGCCGGACCACGGCTTGTCCTCGTCGGGCTCGAGTTGGACTGGGATGAACAGGAAGCACTATTTGCCAAACAGGGTCTGCCCGTACAGGTACATCCGGGGGCCTGGAGAAGCGGCGTTCCGGTTTATGATAACAGCGGCAACCGCCAAATTGGCAAAGCCACCAGCGGTACCTGGTCACCCCTGATCAAAAAAAATCTGGCGCTGGCATCGGTAGAAAAGCAGTACGCCAAGACCGGCACGAGGCTCAAAATCGAATATACCGTTGAATACCAGCGCGAAACCGTAACCGCGGTGGTCGTAAAAATGCCGTTTTATAACCCCGAACACAAAAGGCGCTAATGGTATGGATCAACTGGCACCGCCGTTTCATTCTGACATTCCGACGAAACGTTATGACGCCATTGTAGTCGGAGGCGGTCATAATGGGCTGGTCTGCGCAGCCTACCTTGCCAAAGCCGGCAAGCAGGTTCTGGTATTGGAAAATAGACATATCCTGGGAGGGGCGGCTGCCAGCGATGAGATATTTCCAGGCTTTACGTTTTCGGTTTATTCTTACGTCGTCAGTCTGTTCCGCCCACATATCATTCGCGAACTTGAACTGACGCGGCACGGATACCAGGTCATCCCGTTGGAATGCACCTTCACGCCTTTTCCCGACGGGGAATCCATGACGCGCTGCGGGGATCCGGAGGCCACCCGGCACGAGATCGCGCGCTTCAGTCCCGCCGACGCGGAAATGGCGCCGCGTTTTTCTTTGGCCATGACTCAAATGGCCAGCTTTATAAAGCACCTGATTGATTCACCGGCCCCGGATCTGGCCTCTTTGCGTATCAGCGAACTGACCAAATTGCTCGGTTTGGGACGGCGTTTCAAGGCGCTGGCCGACGGCGACAAATATCTTTTCACCAAAATGATGACCATGAGCGCCGTTGAGTTTTTAAATTTGTGGTTTGAATCCGATCGCCTGATCGGCCCCATGTCAGTCAGCGGCATCATCGGTACCTTTTTGGGCGTGCGCTCTCCGGGAACCGCTTATGTCCTGCTGCATCATTACATGGGTGAAATCGACGGTGCTTTTCGCTCATGGGGATTTTCAAAAGGCGGCACCGGCGGCGTCAGCCTGGCCTGCGCGCGGGCCGCGCGTTCATTCGGCGCCGATATACGGACCGAGGCAGCAGTCGAAAAAATTATCCTCAGACAGGGAAAAGCCATCGGCGTTGTCGTTCGTGGCGGGCATGAAATCAAAAGTCAGACCATCATCTCGGCTGCCGATGCCCATCAAACATTTTTCAAACTCGTGGGTGAACGGCAGCTGGACGCTGATTTTGTGCAACGGCTACGACGCTTTAAATACAGAGGCAGTTCCGCCAAGGTCAATCTGGCAGTGGACCGCCTGCCGAATTTCAGCAGCAAACCCGGGGACGGACCCCATCTGTGCGGTGATATCACCATCGCCCCGGGTGTGGAATATTTGGAAAAAGCCTATGATGACGCCAAATACGGGGATTTTTCAAAACACCCATTTTTGGATATTGTTATCCCCTCTTTGACAGACCCGACCGTCGCCCCGCCGGGCAAACATGTGATTTCGATTTTCGTCCAGTATGCGCCTTATCACATCAAAGAAGGTGCCGCGCAGTGGCCCGCAAAGCGGGAAGCATTGGGGGATACGGTGATCGATACGCTGGCTGAATATTGTCCGAATATAAAAGACAGTATCCTGCACCGTCAGGTCGTCACCCCCTGGGACCTGGAGCAAGACGTGGGTCTGACCGAAGGCAATATTTTCCAGGGCGAATTAAGCCTCGAGCAGCTGGGCCCGTTTCGCCCGGTTTCGGGCTGGTCGCGCTACCAGACACCCATTGATGATCTGTGGATGTGCGGTTCCTGCGTTCACCCGGGCGGAGGCATTATGGGCGCCCCCGGCGAACTGGCAGCTAAATCACTACTTAAGTCCATTTAATTATTATGGCTTATTGGCTATTCGTGGGTGGTGCTATTATTCAGCAAACAGAGGACAGAGAACAGAAAACAGAGGACAGATAGACTGCCGTACATGCCATTTATTCAATCTGTCTTCTGTCATCTGACCTCTGTTATCTGATAAATGACATCAAAATAAGGAAAATAAAGAATCACTGTTAACGTATGAATACATCAACCAACAACGCCTACGACGTAATTGTAATCGGTGCCGGACATAATGGCCTAACCACCGCTGCCTTGTTGGCCAAACAGGGTCGTAAAGTCCTGGTATTGGAGCGGCGCAGCACCATCGGCGGGCTGGCAGCCAGTGAAGAATTTCACCCAGGCTATCACACAACCGGCGTTCTACACGATAGCGGACAGGTTCGCGCCCAGGTTGTCAGGGGCCTTGATTTAAAGTCACACGGCCTGCAAATCCGACCGGGCAGGCCCTCTTTACTGGTATTGGATCCTGAAGATCAGGGCATGCTGTTGAGCAACAGGGAGCGCCGCACCACCAAAGAACTCCATTTTTACTCACCCGAAGACGCCCGGCAATATCGCCAGTACCGCAAATTTATCAGACACGTAGCCGGCGTGGTCAATCGCATTTTCGACCAACTTCCACCGGCGACCGATTCGCCCAATGGGCGCACGCTATGGGATCTTTTCAAGGCCGGTTTTGCGCTGCGGCGCCTGGGCCGCTCTACGATGCTGGATTTGATGCGCATTGCCCCCATGTGCGTTGCTGACTGGCTGAACGAATGGTTTGACAACAACCGGCTAAAGGCCGCGCTGGCCGCTGCCGGCTTAAGTGGTAATTTTGCCGGGCCCTGGAGCCCCGGTTCGGCCTTTAACCTGCTGCTGTGGGAATGCGCCGCGAAATACAGGCTGGAAGGCGGACCCAGCTCGCTAATTGCTGCCCTCGAAAAGGCGTTTTTCTCCCTCGGAGGAGAGATTCGAACCGATTCTGAAGTCAATGAAATCCAGGTTGAAAAAAGGCAAATCAAAGGAGTGGTGTTAAAAAACAAAGAACGGATTAAAGCAGCCATCGTGGCGGCATCCTGCGACCCCCGGCACACTTTTTTGGATCTGGTGCCCGCAAACCAGATAGAAAACTGGCAGCAACAACGCATACAGCATATCCGCGGCGCCGGTACCACTGCAAAAGTAAATCTGGCGCTCAATAGCCCACTGGAATTTAACGCTCGAGCGGGTGAAAAAATAACCTTCGCCCGCACGGGTCATCACCTGGACCACATCGAAAAAGCCTTTGATGCCTGCAAATACGGCCGGTTTTCTGATGATCCCATTCTCGACATCCATATCCCCACCGGATCCAATCCGGATCTGGCCCCGGCGGGGCACAGCGTGGTTTCGATTCTGGCGCATTTTGTGCCCTATCGTTTGACGTCGGGATGGGACGCGGAACAAAATGAAAAACTGGGGGATACCATCGTAGCAGCTTTAGAGCGCTATGCACCCGGTGTGAGGGATTCGATTGTCGCCCGACAGGTCTTATCGCCGCTTGACCTGGAACAGCGCTACGGTTTGGTGCAGGGGCATATCCTGCACGGGGAGCACGCCCTGGATCAGTTGATTTTAAGACCCACCCCGGAATGCGCTCGCTATCATACACCGATCACCGGGCTGTATCTGTGCGGCAGCGGCTCCCATCCGGGCGGCGGCATCACCTGCGGCCCGGGGGCCCTGGCTGCCTCTGCTATCGCACAAATCTGAATAGCTGCAATTTCCCCGATTACCCCACCGTTTGTCGGGAAACAGTATCATTCCAATAATTGAAGCCATTATTCAGGAATTTATCAGCTGTGGAGAAACGTGTTTAGTGGACTATTTCCCCTGTGATATAAAATGAATACCACAATTTTTTGGGTGATTCAAAGGTACTGATATGTTGGTACATCAGGTTTGAAAACAGATTAAAAACCTGTTGAATATAACAGATATATTCACCGAACCGGCTGAAGACTATGAATCGTAGTCAGAACTTACGGACATCCCCAAAACCGGCAACTGGTGGAGAAACATAAAACCGTAGCTTTTAATTGCCTTCGTGAGCCAACCGATAGTGGATTAGTCGTGTATACGCTGTGCACGGTCATTCGTACCTTTACCGTCCCGCCCTATAGAGCGGAAAAGCACCTCCTCGATCCGCCCATCCGTGCCGGGGACGAACTGTGCCTGGAAGTCGATGAAATTTAGAAAGAACTCTTTTTCTAAAACGGGATGGAGCTCATATTTCCCGCCCTTCCACTCTGAACATTCTATGAAAAGTCGGTCCCCCATCTTCGTGATCGTGAATTGCGCTCCCGAATCATTAAGGTATTGGCCCATGTACTTGGAGTAAATCGCCGGATCGACAGATACGGCCATTAGAGTGCGGCCGTCGGTTTTAGGGGGTTTGGCCAGCTGCGACGCAAGTTGTTGCAGATCGTAGTAGTGATTTCCCTTTTTCAGTTCCTCATCCAAATTGAACTTAAAAAACTCGCGGTCCGAACGAGACTGTGCTATCCGCGAAAAGAGTCCTTTGTGGTGGCGCCAAACATTGTAGACGTCGAATTCACCATTCTGGAGATCATAAACGATGGAGTAGTGGGTAATAACATTACCTTTGCGCCGACAGCAGGCGGTCGGCGAAACTCATTTGGCCATCCTTCAGGCTGGACTCGAAAGCCTTCAGAGTCTCATTTACTACTTTTTTGTCGAGAAGAATATTGCCTTGCACACTCACACCGTAGCCCTGTGCCTCTGCTTTGGCATCGGATACATTTTCTCCAGTAAAGAAACGAGAGTCATTCTCATAGTCAAATGCTACCACGCCGTATTGTTGTATGGAAAATGTTGGATCAAATATAGGGTCGGTAATAGCTTTTATCACGTCCTCTGGGTTTGCTCCTTCCAGGAGCATTTTTACCCCCAATCTCTTTGCCTTCTTATTACTTTTTGCCTGAGCTACGATAACGCCATTGCCGGGGGCGACGCCTGCAATTCCCCACACTGAATATGTGCAAGAAGCTCCAGCAATACCAACTTCTCCAGTCTCTGGATTAACCGCTGTTATAGACCATGTGGCGTGGGCAGGATTTGGAAACCAGAGAACAAATAAAAAAGAAAAGCAAAGCAATAACAAATTCAGTGTCTTGGTTGTGTTAAAGTTCATTCACCCTCCAATGTTGTTGACCATTTATTGATATTCCAAACCATGATGCATGCTGCCTTAAAATCAAATTTCATCCGATTACTGATTCATTGAGAATATATGGGTTTTGCCGAAATTTCAGATATAAAAGGAGTATCACAGGTTTTTTTGGATTTCAAATTTTTGAATACGTTGGAGCAATATTGCTATTTTGGGGTCCCTAAAAAACAAAGATATAATGCCAGGTATTTACCTATGGCTTTGCCAAAATTCGTGATTACTTTGAATGTAATGCCGTCAACCTTCAACACACTATGATACGCCACCGGATGGTCTAATAGCCTCCAAGGGTCATTTTATAAAAAGGGGGTGTTTGACGGCAGCCAAAAAAAATGACAAGTGTGCGTTCATCTTTTCCGCTGTTGATATCGAATAATTTGTATGAATACAATCGGTTGGAGAGGTGATAGTAAGATACATTTACTCGAAATATATCTTTCCAGACCTCACCTCTTGTACTTGACGAGCTTTCTGAAAAAATATGAAATGTCGTTCATGATATGGACCCGGCCTCGACCTGATCTGCTCGAACATCTTAACGCGTAGACCTCTTCCAGCGATACTCCCTAAAATCCAACAAAAAAAGCCATTTGGGACGGGGTGTGGTTTGAATCCTTTCTCATGGAAAGGAGGTAAGTATATGAGCCACTATCTAATCGTGTTGGTCAATCGCTCTATGGCACGTTTTTTCACTCTCGAGCCAGTCGAGTTTCCCGAGCTGGAATCCAGCCCCAGATTGACGGCCTGCACTGAACTCGAAAATACGGAAATCAGAGATGGCCAGGAGATCTTCGCGGACTCCAAGACCGGTCGCGGTGCAGCCCCCCAGGGAGGAGGCGTCCACGGCTATGAAGATAAACGGGATAAGCACCTCAATGAATTGAGACGCCGCTTTGCCATCGGAGTTCTCAACCAAATTCAATTGCTTGCCAGTACCAAACGCTCACGCATCATAATACTTGCGGCATCGGCACGGATGCGCCGGTTTTTGTATCCCGTGTTGGATACGCTTTCCCGGCAGGGGTATCGGATCCACAAGCTCTCAAAGAATATGATCAACTTTTCTCCAAAGAAAATTCATGAATATCTGGCCGAGAACGGATTGATCCCCGAACAAAAAAGAGTGTAAGCGGTAGTCGGAGCTGATCAAAACAGGACTTGAGCTTGAATGAATACAGATATTTTCCCGGTTAGAGGACTTGAATTAAATCCGGCCCTATTAAAACGATATGATGCAGCGATATGTAAGATTGAAAAACCAACTGTTCCTGAACTCCAGATATGAGAATACATGTACTTTGTTAATTTTACAGATACTAAATGAATATCGCAAGAATTTTGGCCTTTCGATAGTTGCACTTTGGTTAAGTGGCGCAGGGGGATTTCACCTCTGCGCTCTCCAAGATCCGTACGTGACAGTCTCCCGTCATACGGCTCCTACTGTCCAGCCGACGGCCGAAAGCCAAATT
>JAHEIW010000058.1 GCA_024639185.1 Deltaproteobacteria bacterium
GATTGGCACCGCCAAAGTCGACATCCTCAATAACTGCGCGTGTCAGGATCGCACCAAAAAGATCACGGTCGGATAAGTCAATGCCATTCAATTCAGCTCTAAGCCCCCGGTTGCCCGATGACTTTAGCCACTGGCGGTGATGTCTGAGAACCACATCCAGTTCATCAAATGAGATTTTTTTGTTTGCCTTGTGCTGCATATGCCTATTTGATCGGTATGCCATTCTTTGGTTAAGTCCGCGCCTTAAATTTTTTCTTTATCTCGCGGTTCGGCTATCAATGTTTTTAATACATCTTCTTTGCCGACGATACCAACAACTTTATCACCCTCTACAACCGGCAGGGTGTGATACTTTTTGTCGACCATTAGCCGGGCAACTTCTTCAATTTCGGTATCCGGGCCAACCGTCACCGGGTCGGGTGTCATGGCCCGCTCCACGGTTAAGGCTGCTATCTTTTCAACCTCTTTGTCGATTCGTTTCATGGATGTTAACGGTATAAAGCTCTCCAGCAAAGTGAACACAGATGGGATGGGAATGCTCTTTTGCTGAACGACCAGATCGCTCTGGCAGAGAATGCCCACCAGCCTGCCAAACGCATCGACCACCGGCAAGCCGTTAACCCGCTTTTCTAAAAGAATTTTAGCAGCATTGACAATCTCCGTGTCAGGAGAAATCGTGATGACCTCCTTTGTCATGATATCTTTGGCTTTTAGCATGATAACATTTCACCCCTTTCAGTGATGTTTAATTCCGGCAATGACCCTGCAGGGTAATCCGGTCATGCCTTTCTGTTGATTTCAAGCGGTCCCAGATCTTCAATGGTTATGTCATCGTCCCTGACGGCACGGACATCGACGATTTTTCCGCATCGCCGGGTATTATCCAGAGAAAATTCTTTGTTCATGACATCAAAATGGGTTCCGAGATGACCCAGTGCCGTCATCTTTTCATTTTTAAAAATCTGACGCCATTTGGATTCCGTGATTTTTACCGTTAGATCAATTTTTTTCATGTCGTAATGCTCGCTGTTTGATGTGCGCGTTGATTTAAATTTGCGAACCTTTGCAGGCCGAACCTTTTTTCACATGAGCTTCTCAAGGACAATTCGGGTTGCCCACCTGAAGAATATCCTGATATAGTTTCCGCCCGCTAAAACCATGCCCGCCACAAAGACCAGATGAGCAATGATAAGCAAGGTGGGACCGCCGATGATAATGATCAGGGGTTCCTGCCGGGATACCGCTAAAGCGCCGATTAATCCAACCGCCGGCAAGCCGATGATGATACTGCAGCACATTAGAATAATCCCCAAAAAAGTTCGCGCTGTGGGCTTTTCTTTAAATGCACTGAGATCGGCACCATCTTGAATCGCCCGGCTGGCAAATTTTGTTTTGGCGATGCCCTTGGCTAATTTTCGGATAATGTACAAGATTTAAAAACATACCGAAGCGCTTAGAATGAATCATTATTAAAAACAGCAGATCGGCTGAGCTTTATGGTTGGGGTCCCATAAACACTCAGGCCTGACGTTTCGGCCAAAGCCACGATCTGCTGAAATCGATTTGCGGAAACATGAAACCGGGGCTCGGCAATGAGCAATTTCCCCTCCGGCTTGAGGCATTGAACAATCTGCTCGTAGAATCTTTGGGGGCCAGGAACTTCATGCACCATCCAGAAAGCGAGAATAAAATCAACAGGTGTTTTAACTCCTAAGTTGTCGGGTTCACTTTTATGCGGGCGGATGATATCTGCCACACCTGCTTTTTCAGATCGATTTTGCATCACTGCTAGCATCTTGGTTTGGACATCAGCCGCGATGACACAGCCCGTATCGCCGACAAGCCTGGCAAGGCCAATGGAAAAAAAGCCCATTCCACAGCCCACATCCAGAACCGTCATGCCCCTGGCGACATATGGTGCCAGTATTTTCTCCGGATTGTGAAAAAAGTATCGCAAGCGGTTGTCGAACGTGTATGCAAACCACCACGGACAAATATGACCACCCATGCAAACACTCCTTTATTCGTACTTCTCACCCAACTGACGACATTATATGATTTAATCCCTGACCTTGATCCTTTCAACCCTCTTTTCAGCAAAACGGGTTTATATTGAATCCTACCAAATCGTTTGTTAAGGTTCTAAGAAATTTCAAAAAACCTTCGATTGCCGCAAATATAGTGGCATTTCCTGTTGACTTGCAGCAAAAGGGTTATTTTCAATGGAAGCTCCTCTTATTGGCATCCTATTATTGACCGGCATTTTCCTCGGATATTTGTTCAAATCAATGATGTCAAAAGCCGAGCAGCAATCTGATTCTCCGCAAACGTCGTCAGCAAAGCCATCCTCAAAAAGCACGACAAAGCTTTATGAACTGGCACAACGCATGATGGGCTTTTTTGAACAGGCAGCGCATCCCAAAGACCTTCTGGAAAATACCATTTTTCAACAGGGCGTGCAAATGCTCTCTTCCGGGCAGTATTCCGACGAGCAGCTTATTGAATACTATGCCGGCCACAACGTGCCCATCGGTTGCATGGCGCTGGAAGCGCTGAGCCAGCGCACCTTATCCGAATCCATGATCGATCGCATCATATCACATATCGGGAGTCGTTACGGCTGGACGCTTTTTTTTGCTTTTCGATTGCTGGGTATCGCTGACAGCAAGCCTATCGTCGGCTCCGCGTTGCTCAAAGCACCGGAATGGTGGAAGGAAGATCAGTTGATCCTGCAGATTTGCAAGGATTTTATCAACCAACGCCTGGAGAGCGATGAACGCCTGACTTTTAGCACCCTTCTGAAAGATATCGATACGCAGCAGTTGAATGCAGTTTCCGACCTGATTGTCACCCTCAACCATCCCGGGCTTGATCCACTTAAAGAAGAAATTCAGCAGACCGCTGATACTCAGGTGGATCGTGAATACCTAAAGACAGTGGGCCGCCTGTGGGAGACGCTGGAGTCCGATCCTTCTGTGCATTTGAGCGAAGAAATGCAGTCAATTCTTAATCGGATAGAGCAGTCCCTTACCGGTGATCCATGCCGGTCGGTCATTTTAACCGGAGATGCCGGGGTCGGTAAAACAACCCATATTCGTGCGCTGGCGCAGCAGTTGGCCGGCAAAGGACTTTTGTTTTTTGAAGCCTCAGCGGCAGATATCATCGCCGGTCAATCGTATTTAGGTGAGCTGGAAAAGCGCCTGCTTGAAATCATCAAGAACCTGGGCCGCAGGCGCGGGGTGATCTGGTTTGTTCCCGGTTTTCACGAGCTAATGTATACGGGCCGCCATCGCTATAACCCGGCCGGCATCTTGGATATGCTCATGCCGTATATCGACAGCGGAGCGATAACCATTGTCGGCGAGGTCCGACCGGCGTCTCTTGAGCAGATCACGCGCGAAAACCCGCGCATCAAAACCACCTTCGACATTATTCATATTGATGCGTTGGATGACCGTCAGACGCAGGTGCTGGCCGATGAATGGGCAGCGCTCCAGACTGTCCGGGATGGCCGGTCTCCGCTGATTGAAAAGGAGACGCTGCTGGAAGCCCAGCAGATGGTCAAGCAATTTTTAGGGGGTAGTGCCGCTCCCGGAAACTTGCTCGATTTTTTAAAGATCACCAGCCAGAGTTTGCTAACAGATGGGCAACCCGTGCGAAGTCTGAGTATCGATGATCTGTATCGTACCCTGTCTCATATCACCGGCTTGCCGCGTACCATCCTCGATGAACGCGAAGGCCTGGATATCAGCGAATTGCGCACCCTTTTTCAGCAACGCGTGCTGGGACAGACCGAAGCCGTAAACTGCCTCGTGGAGCGCATCGCCATGATCAAAGCCGGCCTGACCGATCCTTTGCGTCCCCTGGGGGTGTTCTTGTTTGCCGGTCCCACCGGCACCGGAAAAACCGAAATCGCCAAAACACTGGCCGAGTTTCTCTTCGGCTCGCCGGAACGCATGATTCGACTGGATATGAGCGAATTCAAAATTGCCGAATCGGAAGACCGCATCCTGGGGAGTGCCGCTAAGGATGGTTTTTCAGGCGGCAGCGCGCTGGTCAATGAAATCCGCAAGCAACCCTTTTCCGTTGTGTTGCTGGACGAATTTGAAAAAGCCCACCCCAACATCTGGGATCTTTTCCTCCAGGTGTTTGATGATGGCCGGCTTACTGATCGGCAGGGCAACACCGCTAATTTTCGCTATGCCATTATCATCCTGACGTCCAATCTGGGAGCCACCATCAAGCCTGGTGATGGTATCGGTTTTAATCCCGATGCCAGCTCCTTTTCCATGCATCAGGTACAAAAGGCCATTGGTAGCACCTTTCGGCGCGAGTTTGTCAACCGTCTGGACCGCGTGGTGGTATTTCGCCCCCTTCGCAGGGCGGTCATGCGCGAGATTCTTTTCAAAGAGCTCGACATGGCACTGGAACGCCGCGGTCTGCGCAACCGAGAATGGGCCGTGGAATGGGAAGAATCAGCCATCAATTTCCTTCTGGAAGAAGGTTTTACCAGAGATCTGGGTGCCCGGCCTCTCAAGCGCGCCATTGAACAATATTTGCTGGCGCCGCTATCCATCACCATTGTCAATCACCAGCATCCCGAAGGCGATCAATTTTTATTCGTCCGTTCGGACAATAATAGCATCGAGGTGGAATTTATCGATCCGGATGCTCCGTTGAGCGTTTCAACAGATAGCGAGCCCCTGCATTCGGACGAGGAAGTAACCTTTCTCACGCCCGGTGTAAAAAAGATGATCCTGGCACCGGAGGGGCTGAAAACCGAAGCCGACCACCTGGAAGAAATTTATTCGAATATCAATCAATCGGTTGCCTCGTCTGACTGGCAGGCCCTGAAAAGTCATGCTTTGCAGCAAATTGCCGATCCTGAATTCTGGCAGAGACCGGACTGTTATGCTGTGCTCGGCCGGGCTGAGTTCATGGATCGCATCGAGGCTGCGCTTAGAACCGCCGGATCGCTGTTAAGCCGGCTCAAAGGACCGGATGAAAAAACCAAGCGAATTTATTCCAGGAAAATCATCACGCGCTTAGCCGAACAGCTTTATCTTTTGGCCGAAGCCAACCAGAGCCTCAATCAGAATCTACCCCAGGATGCCTACCTTATGCTTGAATCCGCTCCAGCTCCCTCACCTCCCGCGCAGCCCGACCCGCCCTTCATCAAACAGCTTCAAAACATGTATCAGCAGTGGGGCCATAATCGACGAATGCGCCAGGACCTGCTTCAGAAACTTGAATCGTCCGATCCCGCAGGAGAATCGATAATTTTGGCCATCAGCGGGCTCGGTGCCTATTCCATCCTGCAGTCCGAATCCGGTTTGCATGTGCTGGAAGTTCCAAAAAAAGGTACTGCTTACGACCGAGTTAGCGTTCGGGTAAAGGTGGTGGGACAGCCCGAAGCGCCGACAAGTGGCAAACAAAGCCAGTTGCGCCTGGCAAAAAATCTTTTATCAGCTGAAGAAACTGCCAGATCCATTGTTGTCAGACGCTACCGCCGCGAACCCTCACCGCTGGTCCGTGATGCTGTGCGAAATTACCGCACCGGCCTCATCGATAGAGTGCTGGGGGGCGATTTCGATCTTTTTGGATAAGAAAAAATACGGTAGTATTTCACTGCGAGGTTGAAAAGACAGGCTCTCAGTACCCGGTCCTCAGCCCTGATTTTTTCCACTTAACGACTTAACGAATTAACCCTTTAACCAATCAACTAATTAACTTCTTTCCGCTTGACAAAAGATTGCAGCACCGCGCGTTGCCAGGCCTCGTTATAACCATCGGCTTCGACTGTGCCGCCGGCACGCTGTTTCTGGGAAAAGCTGATGCGCACAAAATCACGGAAGCGTTTTTTGACTTTTTTGCGCAGCGGCTCGCACAGCTGATCGTACATGACATCATCCACATCGCTAAAATCAAAAAATATGGCCAGGTTGTTAACGATACTGTCGACGGTGTTTTTGGGGACATCCTGGATGCGGGCGGCAGCCATTAGCAGGTTGGCCACATCCACCAGGCCGTGGCGGATGACTTTTTTAATGTGCTGGTGCTGGTCCGCCGTCCAGAACATGCGGTTGCGGTCCATGCTCAGCTCGCATTTATCCTGGCCCATCAAATTGATGCGGCTGACAACATGTGACCGTGCGCCTTCGGGGAGCAATGAATCCATCTGGGTCACAAATATGCCGTCCTGGAACACCGAAACGCCACCACTGGATGTTTCCAGCGCATGGATGTGGTCACCCAGATTTTTGGCGCCCAGCCGCACGTATCCCTCGGAATCCTCAAAATTCAGCGCAGCCAAAAAAACCGGGCCGGCGCTTTTAGCGGTTTCATAGGCCAGCTGCTCGCGGCCGATTGTGGTGGTGTTGCCGCGCTCATCTCTAAGGGTGACCGGTATTTTCAAAAACCGGATATTGGTCTTGAGGTAACCGGAAAATTCCAGGCTGCGGCAGTATTTTATTTTTGATTCTTTCAGGTACAGGGTTACCTCGGTGCCCACCGGAAAATCTTCTGCCAATTTCCTGACATCAAAATAATCCCGCAGACCCCTGATGGTGATCGCCAGTCCTGCAAAACCGGTTTTGCGGGTTTTGATCACGATTTTTTCGGCCACCAAAAAACTCGACAGAAACCCGATACCAAACTGGCTGATAAAACCAAAGTCGATCCGGCTGTCCCGATTGATATCTCTGATCTCGTTGGATTGGTAAAACGAGATACCGATGGCTAAAAAATACTTTTCAATCCACTGGCGGGTCATGCCGACACCGTTGTCGCGCATCTTGATGACACTGATGTCGTCGCTGAATTCAATCGAAATGGCCGGCGAATAGGATTGATCAATCAGCCTGCGGTAATTGCAGGCATCCACGGCATTTTGGATCAGCTCGCGCAAAAATACGCGTTTGTCCGCATACAACCGGTTTCCCATAAACAGCTGCAACCCGGCCGAAGAATCGACGCTAAACTTCAGATCGATCGGTGTGTAGCCCTCGGGTTCGATTTCATAAATCACGTCAGAATACAAAAAGCGCGGGCGGACCTGTTGGTTCATATGTTCGAGCGCGCGTTGCACGCTGCGCTCATGGTGTTTTAAGGCCCGGTGAACTTCAGGGTCGCTGCACAAAATTTTGAGTTGAATCGTTGCATTTAAGTACGGGTGGGGTCCAACGTTGGTTACGCTGAAAAAATCGATCAGCTCGTGCGGCGCAAAGCGGCCTTTTTGCGGCAGGTGTTGGTATATGTGTGCAATCGTTGCTGTGGCTTTTAGATCAAGCGCCCGGGCCAGCTGCAGGCATGCCGCCAGCAGCCGCACGTTCGGCACCGCCCCATCGGTGGAAACCCCGGCCGGCTTGCTGCCGTCATCGCTGCGGGACAGCAGGCATACCCGTGCAATGATGTCCGCCAGGTTTGCATCAGCGATGCCCAGGTTATGCCAGTCGGCGCGGATCAGCTCGGCAGATCGGGTATATATCAATTCACGATCATCAGCTCCTACCGGCCTGTTGCCATCTGTAAGGCCGATGTCGCCCAGATAGGCCGCGGCAAACAGAATAAACATATGCCGGGGCTGCATGCTCAATATTTGGGTTTGTTCATCATCCAGCAACCAGTTTTCAAAGCAATCGATCATGCGGGTGCCCTGTTCGACCAGATCAATCGGGCTTCGGGTCTGGATTTGGGGTAGAGCGCCAACTGCCGTACGGATTGCCCTCAGGTCCGCTTTCAAAGCGTTCTCGATTTTGTCCGCCATGGCATCCATCTGTTTCTATCCTGAAAAACAAACTATTGCTTTCGGTCAGCCTGCTAGCGATTGTAATTTATGCTCAAATGGCTGACCGCTTTGCCCAGTGCTTTTCTTAATTTCTTGCTCCCGCCTTCACGCACAAGGAATTTTTCCAGGAGATCCTTTTCCAGGTCGGCGCTACCCATCTTTCCATCTTTGCTCAGCGTCACCCGGTAGGAGTTCTTTTTTTTGCCGGGCTCCACTGCAACGACCCGGACCCGTTTGTCCAGCTTCTGGACTTCTTTACCCAGGGCCTCTTCAATCACCTCAACCGTTATTTTTGCCATCTTCAAATCCCTATTTTTATTTTTTTAAAGTGTTTTCAAGGAATTGCGTAAAACGCTGCCAGGATTTTTTGTCCGCCGCTTCCTGATAGCGGCTACCGCCGAAAACGGTAAACGCATGCCTGGCACCTCCGTAGGTGATCAGTTCGTGGTCAACACCGGCCGCTTCCAGTTCTTGAGCCAGGCCAGCAAACTGGTCCATGGTAATGGCTTTGTCCGCTGTGCCGTGCATGACGAGTATTTTGCTCCGGGTCTTACTATAATCCTGTCCCTGCGGTGTCTTGAGGCCGCCGTGGAAAGTGGCAAAACCTTTCAGGTTTGCCCCGGACCGGGCCAATTCGAGGACTGCCGCTCCGCCAAAGCAATAACCGAAGGCGACGGCATTTTCAATATCAGCGCCTTTTTTCCGGGCCGTCTCCAGCGCCCCTTTCATCAATGCCCGCATTTTTTCTCGGTCTTTATAGAGCTCCCCGGTGTGCTGGCGCTTGTCCTTTACCTCGGTTGGCCGTATCCCGGCGCCAAATAAATCCAGCGCAAAAACAGCATAACCCAGATCAGAAAGCATGTGGGCGCGCTTTATTTCGTAATCGGTCAGACCATCCCAATCATGTATCAGCAACACAAAAGGTGCCCCGTCGGAAGGGCTGATGTAATACCCCTCGTATGATTGTCCGTTGACCGTATAGGGTACCGTGGTACCGTTGCTACCAAGTGCAGCAATTGGAATCAATAAAAACAAAACCACATAGATGAAATATTTCATATCAAACACTCCTTTTTATTTTTTTGATCTAACGTTTCCGCTTCTGAACATTCAAATCCCGAAACGGTAACGACCTTAAACGTAACGAATTGGAATCAAAATAATACACCATCTGAGCCAAGTCGAGCACATAAGTCGAGCGGTTCAAAAAATATGCCTGTATTAAAATATATACATACGATATACTTTTTCTCACAGAATATAATCCATATCGAGTCGCACATGTTGCGTAACTATCTGTATTTTTAATCAATAGCTGATAGTTCGCCTAATATGTTGATATTGCATACTTTTTGCTTTAAGCTAACATGGGCGGACGCAAAAAGCGCGTATTCGCGCTGATTTTTATTTTTCCATCAATACATGCGGGGGATTTCAGCGGGAAATATTGAGTTTTCGTTCACCGGTTTTGGATTAAAAAAGGCTGCAATCAAGACCCATCATTAGCGAATGATAAAATATTTCCCCGCGACTTATCCATCTCAGAATTTTCCTGAAATACTCTAAAAAAGATACAAACACATCCTCCAGTGTTTCTATCACCTGATCGTCAACAGACAGCTTAAATTTAGCAATTTTCAAAATAAGAAAATTTCTCAACCAAGATTTACCACAAAACGAAAGGAGACGTTATGTTAAAAAAAGGTAGAAAACCAGAAGAAGACCAGAACAGCCCATATGACACGACCACAAAACCCGGAGCGCCAGCTCCGAAATCCGTGGCTTCCCCTTCGGCCAGAACCGAGAACACCATTATCGGGGAAAACATTTCCATTGAAGGCCACATTCGGGGCAATGAACATCTTGTCATCGAGGGGGCTATGAAAGGTAACGTTCAGATGGAAGGCCATGATTTTAAGGTGGGCTCCAGGGGACGGATTGAAGGCGAGATCAAAGCCCAGAATGTTAAGATCAGCGGCCAGATGATCGGTAATATCACGACAAAAGGCAAAGTTGAGATTACCAGAGAGGCCGACTTTATGGGAGACATCCGGGCAAAGGGCATCTCAATCGAAGACGGGGCCTATTTTAAGGGATCCATCGAGCTTGCCCAGGAGCCCCACAGAAAGACAACATTAAGCGCCAAATCAACAAACCCGGCAACTCCGACGCCGGTTAACGATCCCAAAACCGAAACAGCCAAAAAGGCCGTCTAGGAGAATTGATTTTTGGCGACCCCGACTGTACCCGTTTATGATTACTCACATGCTGAGCCCTCGCTCTCTGCGTATACCAGCATGATGCTCAAATTGTATTTCCAGAACCTCGCCAAATTATCGATCGCTCAGGTTCTGGATGTCGGGCCTGTCTGCAATGAAAATATCTTGCATTTTGCGCGAAGGGTGAAGCGGTATTATGTGTGTGATCTGTTTTTGCGATTAAATCGCAACCGGAGCAAAGGATGGGTGTTTGAAAAGGTGCTGGATCATTTAGACCACCCACCCGGCTGTTTCGAGGGGATTAATTTATGGGATTTCATTGACCATCTAAAAAATGATGACATCAGCCGCCTGGTAAAACGGTGCCATGCATTACTTGCACCCGGGGGGATGATGAGCGTTACCAGTTTTGAAAAACAATGGGCACCAGCAAAAACATACGCCTTTGTCATCAATGATGGCCATCAGGTAACATTTCGGCTTCAGCGGCATCTCGATCTGCCGCGGTATTACCACAGCAACCGTATCATGACATCTGTACTGTCGGAGTTTCCAACCGTTAAGTCATTCATCTATCGCAATGGCGTCAGGGAGTTTTTATGTAAAAATGACTAGAGAACATAGTGGTTAAAAGGCACCTATTTGCCGAAAATGGAGCGGCTAGTCCGAAACGATTTTATAAACCCTGTCGTTTTCTCTTACTTTCTCAGGCACCTTAATGCCCACGCTGTCACCTTTTTTTGCCGCTGTTATTGATTTATGCTCGATCTGCATCGAGTTTACCCGGGATTCGCAATCGGTTGTGTGCCCTAAAAAGTGGAGGGTATCACCCACTGATACGGTTCCATCCTTTATTTCAATCGCCGCCACTGATATTTTGCTAAAATAGTTGGAAACAATTCCAATCAATTTCTCTTCCATGGCTAAACCTCCGCTGTTTTGGGTTGCAGAAATTCTTTTAAATCTTTGAATCGCTATATTTCAGGCGCGCAACGATCAGCATTAGAGGAAAACCATCACCCCATCAGGATAGCTTATCGGTTCGAGCGGATGTGGAAGTGAGAAGTACTATGGCGCATCAGGATTGGTTATTTTTTCAACTGCACCAGGCACAGGAATGGGGATAGAAGTCGGTTCCGAATGGTCTTTTAGTCAGCCTTGAACACTGCCAATTATAGACAATTCATTACCAGAAATATTCTCTGAGCGTCAAGGGAATTTGATAGAAGAGACCCGAACCATTTTCACGCAGCGAGTCGCTGCGCCAGGCAATCAATATGGCGGTCATCCGTGCCGCAGCAACCGCCTAAAATCTTTATTCCCAACTCGCCCTGAAGGCCGGCTACCGTTTGACCGAAAACCTGAGGGTCTTCTTCAACCAGTTCTTCGCTATCGTCGAGTTCTTCGGGCTCAAGGGCCGCTGTGTTGGCCAGTAGACCGATCACCCGTTTTCTGACAGTTGCAGAAGAATTTGTAGCGTGCATGATACCGTTTCTAAAAATAGAGGCATGCGTGCAATTGGACATGTAGGCCAGGGGTTTGGGATCGACATCGGTATCGATGCGCGAAATGGCATCTTTTAGAGGTGTCCCGTCAAGCAACGTGCCTTCGGCCCTGAAAATAAAACTGATAATATATGGCATTCCGGTAGCGGCCAGGGCCGTTGCCAGGCCGACTGCTTCAGACACAGCCGGCAAAGTGGCAGCCAGCAGAAAATCCACGCCGGCCTCGGCGAGTTTGCCCGCCTGCCACGCGTGAAATGCACGGGCATCATCCGAAGAAAGGGCTTCGGCCTGATTATAGGCGTCACCACGGCAACTTAACAGGCCACAGATGACAATTTTATCAGCGTAGTTGCCATAGTTTTTTCGCATTTCATCAAAAAAGCGAAAGTTGTCTGCGTTGACATCCTTTGTTTCATAACCGGCTTTTGCGATTCTTTCACGGCTTGCGCGCCAGGTGGGAGTGGAAAGGAGTAAGGGAAGATCATATTTGCAGCCAATATCAAGATATTGGCGATAGATTCCTGCAAGCGCATCGCGTTTGCGGTTGTCATAGATGAACGCTGAATTGACAATTTCAGGATCAAGTTCAAATTCGCTATCGCGGCGCAGGCGTTCGATCACAGCGCCTTCACCCAGGATGCATTTCGCGTTTTTTAAAAATTCAGGAAAAGGCAAATGCGTCATCAGGATACCTCCAAAACCCCCGGCCGGACGGTTGCAATCCTGCTGCGAATATTGATCTGCATACCGGCATTCATTGCAGGTCAGACACGAGCCTTTGAAACTCTTCTGAGGCCGACAGAATGTCACGTGCCGCCGCCTTGATTCGATCCACAGCATCCGCCTCGAGGTGAAAAGACGTCGGCAAATTCAACAGGTGCTGGCGCTCGGTTTCGTCCCGTGTCTGGTCAAGGGTGACTTCGATTAAATAGGCTTTTACACTGCAATCGCCATCCGGCGAATCGGAACCGGTTTTTCCCTTTTTGCAGCGCACCGCGGTAATGGATTTTTCCCAGCCTTTGATTTCGCGCCGCAGTAAATCTAGAGTGTCAAATGAGTAGCGATCCAGGGGAATTGATGAAATTACCCCCATCGTGCCGATGATCGGCGCTGATTCGCGTTGTCTGGCAAAGTCGGTTTGCACCTGGCCTCTGGCATTGATGACGATGATGGCCAGTTTATCGGTGTTGTGCAGACCCAGAGAATGCATCTGCTGCCAGATATTTTTCCGCTGGGCGGTGTAGTTGAGGATGAACCGCACTCCCAGGTTATCGGATAGCCCGCCGTCAAATAAATGAATATAAGCATATTTTTCTATATCCAGGTAGCTGCTCAGGATCCTGGCGTTCTGATAACGGCGCGTTACTCCTGAGTCTTCGCGTATGGCTTCGACAGCCCATTCCGGAAGCTGATAATCACAGGTGCCGGCGTAATTTTTAAGAACAATGGTGGAAAACGGGCCGGGGACCGCCGCCGAAGCGGTTACCGCCCGGGATACCGGGTACGATGATAGGTCCCCACAAATGGGAGCGAACTGGTCGCCCAGAAAGGTAAATTGAGAACCCAGGGCAATGTCTGTGGCATTGATGGCAATCAACGGCAGCCGGGGAAGCTGAAAATCACCAAAGGTTTTGCCCTCAAACAGAACTTCATCAAAATATTCAGCCACAAGATCCGAACGGTCGTAATACGTCGACGCCAATTTCGGCCAGTTTGACGGTGCGATCAGCTTTAAGGCCAGCTCGCTTTCGACATCGCGTTTGAGAAACTTGGTCTCAAAATCCTCAAGAATGCGGTCGCCGAAAAGTCCATAGTATGCCGAGGTGAAACTGCCCCCCGAAACCGAGCTAATCACATCGACTTCATCCAAAAGGCGAAGCTGCCGGCCACCCACCACAACCTGCGTTTCGGCCAGCGCCTTCAAAACCCCGTATGATAAAGCTGCAGCGCGGCTGCCCCCCCCTGAGAAGGTCAAAATCAGCAAAAGGTCATCGGATTTTTGCGAACCTGTTTGATTTCGCAGGTAATAGCGATCGACTGCCTGCACATTTGGAATTTGGGTGTTGACCATATAGTGGGCCGTGCAGGCCGTCAGGAACAGGACGGTCAAAAGACCTGCGAAAAGATTCAAAATAGGCGCTTTTGCGATTTTTAAATGTTTCATCTAACCATCCGTTTGAGAAATGGTGCCTTAAAAGGGCAAGGCTTGCCCGGTTTGGTTTATGGCCAGCTGCTTTTGGGAATTCCTACAATGAAAGATAGATAAAAACGTATTGTCCCGCATTGATATCAATGCTCAGGTTGCCGCCCCGTGACTCGGCAATCCGCAATTGATCAATGCGCAACCCGGACTGATCAATCCAGCAGCTCCATCAGCTTGCCGCAGCAGGGTGGAATGCGGTCGCCGGCTTTCAGCTTAACGAACTTATTGCACGTCTGGCAATAGCAGGTGCAGTCCTTGTCCACATAAACGGCCGGGTATTCGTCTTCGTCCTTTTCGCCCTCGACGGCGAAGCTGGCCACGTTATTTTTTTCAGGAATATATTCGCCCACCGGTACAAGCTTCTGATTAAAGCGCGCACAATCCACCAGCATGCGCCACAATCCTTCTAACATGGTCTTTTCGTAATCCGCTTCAGGCGTAAATTCCACCAGGGTTTTGCTCAATTCGATCTTCATCTGCAATCCTCCTTGTTTAACAGTTTGATGATAAAATACAGGGGAAGGGGCTTCCGCTGATTCAAATTTCCAATCAAACAGCTTCGACATGCACCTGCTGTATGGTTCGCAAACGGTCGGAAGCATGACCGAAAGACCCATATAAGCATATCAGCCTTTTCAAAGTCAATAATTGAGAATCTTAAAGGGCAAATCGACGATAGTTGCCCTGTAAGGTATTTCAGCTGGAAATCATAACACCCTTTCTGTGAAATAAATTACAGAATTTCGGGTGAGTGGTGCTATAACTTTATCTTTTTCTTCCCGCACGTATTTAAAGTAAAGTACTGTAAAAGTTGCAATGTCTTTCTATCTGTAAAATAAAGTAAAATGTGTGCACGTTTTTTGCAGCCCTTGTGAAGTAAAAAAGGGGGGTTTACCAATGAAAAATATTAAAGGATGGGTAATGTTATTATTGTCATGCTATTTTCTTATTTCTTGCAGCGCCATTTCAAAGATGACGCCAACAGAGAAAAAGCAACCGGTTACCGAAGAGGAATCTATTGAGACGTCGACCCAGGGTGTGCTCATCAAAGTCGATCAGAAAAGCACCGGCCAGAACGAATTACTGGATGCTGTCTACCTGTTGGAAAAACTTTACGGCAAACCGGTGGTTGTTACAAATGGGGGTATCACGCACGACGGTGGATCGGTTGTTCGATATGCACTGTATTTCGATGTTTCTGAAAGCCTGTATTCAGTGGTGATGATATCCGGCGGGCGGATCACCTCGATCGATACCATGAATAAGGGCAATGTCATCCTTGGCCCGGCAAAGGTTTCCGTCGATAGCATCATACCCGACTCGAATGTCAAGAAAATACTGGAAGCAGGTGATACCGATTCCAGTATTGGCGGGTGATTGCAGTTAAAAAGCGGGCGGGAGTGAGGTTGGGATCCGGCTTTTATGATTCGATTTGGAAGCCCCCCCGACCTCATCTCTGGCGCCTTTTTGTCTTACCTTGCCATTTTCAGATTGTTGGGTCTCTAAATTTTAATTTCTATCTTGAACTTATCTCAAAATTTGAGATAGGTTCTAATACTTTAGTATTAAGAAATACCTACCACAATATTCACGAATTCTTTTCACAATTCAACCGCCGGCAATTTCCCGCTAAATATCATAGTCGTTGATATCATAATGAAATTTTAATTTATCGCCGGTTGGCACGGGCTTTGCTTTTATTCACCCGGCCACCAGATTTTCTGATATCGGCGCCTGCATTATTAAAGTTAGTTATGCTCGCGGCAAATCGGAATATCTTAAAGCAGATAAGGAGGGAGTCATATGATAGTACCAATCGGTCATATGGAGCAATACCCCACAATGGGAGCACGTTTTTCAAATGGGTTGCGTTACCCCAGAATATATACGGAACGAACTGGTCAGGTGGGCGAAAGAGACAAGGATAAACCCATGCCTCATATCGCCCAATCCGGCGGTCGCTATCAAACCGAACAACGCACCACAACAAAAACCGTGGTTAACGACCGTAAGTTGGTGGTCGAGAAGTATGATCAAAGTGGAAGATTAATTCGCATGACACCACCCGGATATATTCCCTTTGATCATGTTGCCCATTCGATCCTGGTTTAACGATTGTGCTGCAGCTTCAATTTGGATTGACCGGCATTTGATGACTGTGATCCTCCGGGTGCAGCAAGATATAAAGCCGGTAAAACCAGAGAGAAACAGGAGGTATTCGCCATCGAACACAAGAAAGAACGCAGAGTGCAGCAGCGATATGCTTGCTCAAATGATATCTTTTTTGCTACCCGAACCCGGTTCTATGAGGGCCAGCTTGATAACTACAGCCGCAATGGTCTGTTTATCCAGACCAATGATGACTTGCTGGTCGGCGAAGTGGTCACGGTGGTGGATCCGAATCCGAACGGAGATAATGAGAAACGGCAGGGTCAAATTGTATGGAAAAATAGTGAAGGATTCGGCTTAGAGCTTTTTCATTCCCGCGATGAGCGGGAACAAAAAGCATTGCGATTTGAAAACAGAATCCTGCACAGGGAGGGCGATACCCCGGAAGCCTAAATGGCCACATTTATCGCATTCACTGTTTTACTATTTGACCGATTGACTGATTAACCTGACTTACGAATGAAGGACTTTGAGCTTGGCAGTGATGAGCTGGTCGTGGGTCAGGCGCAGCAGGTTTTGCAGTTTGCCCATCAGGTAGTGCTCGTGCGCATCCATTTTCCCGTCAACATAGACGATACGCCAGAGGGTTTCGATAATTTCAATTTTCTCTTCATTTGAGTAATTTTCGTTGATGAGACTGGCAAATTGCCAGAGGTCAACGCTTTGGTCCAGTTCTTTTTCAGCCTCGGCGACCAGGGCGTCGGCGTGCTCCTGGGATAAGCCGTATTTTTCTTTCAAAATGGCTAGAATGGTTTCCATCTCGGCATCGGTAAATTCCTCATCGATACGCGCTATCTCCACAAACAGCGCACAGGTTGCAACGCGAATGTCGTGTTCTGTTGTTTGGTTTTCATCTTTCAAAACTTCGACTTTGGCCTTGTCAAAAAATTGCTTGATCTTGTCAATCATTAGAAATAGTCCTTTTATCTGCCAGCCTGCAAGCGTCCTTTATGGCGAAGGCGAAATACCCGGTCTCTATTTTTTGCTGCGCTGGTTTGCAAAGTAGTCATCGAAATATTCCAGATAAGCTTCCACTACACCCTGCACGGCCTCATCCACAGAACCACCGAATATTCCCATACTGAGTTCGCCATCAAAATTAAGTTTCATTATGTTTTCGTTTGAATGTTTATCCGTAAAATTGGATTGAATCGTGCAGTAAGCTTTGCCCGATCCGAAGCCCAGCAAATAACGTTTGGCGCGGCTGCCTTTTTCGAAACTAATGACGGTCCCGTCCAGCAGAAGAACCCCCTCGGTTTTTTGTGTTTTGCGGACAACCTTATCGAAGATTATTTCATCGGGATGCTCTTTTCGATCCTTTAAGATATTCAGATAAAGCCTGTCGGCGAACCGCTCCGCCAGCGCTTTTGAATCACTGTCTCCCAGATTGCACTTGAAATCTCTGATTTCTAAAATCTGATAATCAGTCAACTCCTTGTTTCTGGGCTCGAGCACCGTGTATCTATGTGACGCACAGGCACTGATAAGAAGAAAAGCAGCCACTAAAAAGCCCGCCCAAATTGATCTTTTCATTGTGTTGTCCCTCCTTGCTTGCAGTTAAAGTCATAGATAAAAACGCATGGGGTTGCCTTTAACATGAGCATATCAGTCAGTGGGGAAGGGAGATTCAAATCCGAATAAGTAAGCCGACATCAGTACAATAGGATCAGGCAAATCAGAAAGCGGCTATACGCATCTATATCCAATTCAACCGGCTTTTTCAATTAAAAATCATTTTCCGATAACCATCTGCAAATTGGGTCAATAATTTGAATGCATTACTCGCATAACCCTAAACCTTTCAGTGTCCTCTTGCCATCCGGTTCCGATGCCTTATCATTTAATAGTGGAGATTAAAATGCTCGACCTATTTATAGATGCCGTAGGAGCTGTTTGCGCGGTGATGCTTGTCTGGTGCCTGGTCCGTTCTTACCTGCGTAAGTCCGACGATGAAACTGAGGCCGCTCAGATTGTTATCGAAGATTATTTGCAAAAAATTACCCAGATAACCGGTATCAGCACATATGAAACATTCCACAAATGTGCCGAGGACTGGCATGTTCCCTCCGATAGAATCAAAATGGATTTCAACAAATACCTGTCATCCCAGGCAATACCCTATTACGTTAAAGACTTTGTCCGAAAAAGCCAGCTACAAATAGACGAGTTGTACAGGGGCAAAGGCACGTCTTCCACAGATAAGCGACTCTGGGTCTTTTATTCTCTTCTTATCCTGCTGTTCTGGGGCGGGGCGGTCTTTATCAGTTTATATCTCATTCCGAATTTCTGGCCGGAGGAGTTCAGGGCAACCATTCACATCGGCCCACCTTAACATGCCCGGTTTATTAATCAGTTATTAACGGATAATCCATGTTGGCTGGATGATCGAATGACAACCAGAAGGGCAGGGGGATTGTTTTTAAATTGATAAGAAAGTTATAATTTCATGGACGTCCATAAACGTTTCTTTATTCAACGGTCTCCAGGTATCCGGCCCCGTCTTTGAGGGCGGTCTCCATTTGTTCAACATTGATTAATGCCGGATCGTAATAAACCGTGTGCGCTTCCTTGGAACCAATGAAGTGGCTGTAGACGCGTTCAACACCTTTGAGCCCATCCAGGACTTCCTCACTCACGTCGAATCAGGCGACCTTAAAAACCGCTTTGGTTAACTCCCGGTTTTCGGCTTTCAATTGCTGGTTTGCGTTAATGATGAGTATGAAAGCCAACCCTAACAGCAGCATGAACGCCAGCCCTGCTTTCTGCGTGCTTTTCATTTTCATTATTTCCTCGCTGCATCTAACGATCGATGTCAAAGCTTACAGGGTTATACACCTTAAATAAGCTAATCATCCCGCATTCACCGGCAAGTTTGGGTGGACCTGCGGCCGTAATGAGTGTTTTGCCTTTAGCCTTTAAATTCGATGACGATCTGCTGGGTTGACACATCTTTGACTTTTCCGCCAAGCTTTACGGTCACCGGCAGCAGTTTGAAGTTCACACCGCCGCCGCCTTCCGTTCTGACAACAAATCGAATGGTCGCCGTCAGTTTAGAAAGACGCAAAGGGGGTTTTCTCTGTGAAGCCTTGTGAGCACTTTTGGCAGCCTCGATGATGGCGGTTGCCAGTGTATCTTCTATTGATCGCACCGATACACTATCAGTGGGTTTCGGCGGTTTGAGCTCAAGATTGACTTCTTGCACCGTTTCTCTGGTTACCGTGGCCCCCAGCTGCACGATATACAGGGCGACCTTGCCATCTGCTTTTGTAACCAGGGTGTTTTTCAATTTCAGGGTGATTTTATTTAACGGCGGCAGTTGATCTTTTTCAATAGAACTATTCACCCGGATGAGTGTCTTTTGAACCTCGGTCAAAAGCTCATCCAGCACTACATTGTCTGCAGCCATCCCGCTGGAACAGCTGAGCGCAACAAAGACAAAAACCAGAGCAGACAGATAGCATTGGCTAATTTTAGATCCCATTTTCCCATCCCTTAATTATCGTTTTTGGTCAGGTCATAGTAGTCATGATTGCCAAAAAAGATCAAATGCATCGTTTTTTTTTAACTGGACCTGTCAAATGCTGTCAAATGCTGTAAAGTTGTGTAAAATATTGATAATATTGATATTTTTATCTTGCCTCAATTTTTCTGGTTTGCTAGAATAGCCCCCGATAGATGCTTAAACATAACTAATTGAAGCTTAGCTGTAAGGGTAGTCTTTATTTCTGCTGAGGGGGGCTTGAATGAAGCTATACAAAGGGGGCGGCAAGGCTTATTTTTCAATTTTTATCGGTATCGTTTGTCTTCTATTGGTTTCCAATCCGATTGGTGCTGTCGAAGACAGCATTGACTCACCATCAACCAACGAAGCGCCGGATTCGGCATCTGATTCCAGCGCCGGCGCAGCAGGCGCATCTGGAGTAACATCAGACAGCGCGGGCGCTTCGGGTTCAGCCGGATCCGCAGGCACCGGCGTATCCAGTTCGGCCATTGACACCCTTGAATTTACCGGCGCTGCCATGGCCAGGGTGCCGATCGTGGTGCCGCCGGGCAGAAGCGGCATGCAGCCCAATTTAAACCTGACCTACAACAGCTATCAAAAAAACGGCTGGCTCGGGGTTGGCTGGAGCCTGGATGTGGGCTCAATCCAGCGCTCATCCAAGTACGGCGTCGATTATTCGGCCAATGATTACGTCGCTGTCAAGGAGGGGTCTTTTTCCGAACTGGTTGAACGCGGCGACTGGGGTCCGGGATACTACGGGGCTAAAATCGAAGGCGGCTTTGCCCGATACCGCTACAACGGGCAGGACGGCTGGGAGGTCACGGCCAAAGACGGCACACAATATTTTTACGGAACGACTGCGGCATCGCGGCAGGACGATCCGGCTGACAGCAGCCGGGTGTTTAAATGGTGTTTGGATCGGGTGCAGGATCCCAACGGCAACACGATGACCGTTGCCTACGTTAAAGACCAGGGCCAGATTTATCTGGACGAGATTCTTTATACCGCTAACGGCAACCTGGATCCGGCCAACGCCGTAAGGTTTTACCTGGAAGAGCGCGACGATGCACCCGCCATGTATACCCCCTATTTTGCCGTGCGTACCGCCTACCGGCTCAGGACCATCGAAGTCCTAGCCCGTGAGGAGCCGGTCAGGGCATACGAATTGACCTACGACGCCGATCCGCAAACCGACGGCCTGCAGTACAGTAACAGCACCGGGCGAAGCCTGCTGTACAGCGTTCAGCAGTATGGCAGTGATGCGCAAGTGGACTCGCTAACAGGGGAAGTTAGCAACGGATCGGCGCTGCCGGCGCTGGTTATGGGAACCATTCAATGGCCGGATTCCGCTTTTACCGTCGGTGGATCTCAGGTTGTTTCAGGCTACAAACCCAAAAAGTGGCAGTTGGTTCCCATGGATTTCAACGGCGACGGGCGCACTGACTTCATTATCCGTGACGACGGCGGCACTTTAGCGCGCTATGCGTCCGACGGAGAGGTATTTGCGTCCAACGGCTATCAAAAGGTTTCCAGCTACGGGTCTGACAACCAGCTGGTGGTGCTGGACATCAACGGCGACGGGCTGATGGATTTTATTATCCGCCATGACGGCGGCACCCTGGTGCGCTATGTGTCCGACGGCGAAAAATTTGTGTACAACGGCTACCAGAAGGTTGCCGGCTATAACGGTGAATCTGAGCTGGTGCCGCTGGACATTAATGGCGACGGGCTGATGGATTTTATCATCCGCCACGACGGCGGCACCCTGGTGCGCTATGTGTCCGACGGCGAGAAATTTGTGTACATCGGCTACCAGAAGGTTGCCGGTTTTAACGGTGAATCCCAGCTAATGCCGCTGGATTTAAACGGCGACGGTCTGGGCGATTTTATCATCCGCCACGACAGCGGCACCCTGGCGCGCTATGTGTCTGACGGCGAAAAATTTGTGTACAACGGCTACCAGAAGGTTGCCGGCTATAACGGTGAATCTGAGCTGGTGCCGCTGGACATTAATGGCGACGGTCTCGGTGATTTTATCATCCGCCACGACGGCGGCACCCTGCAGCGCTACGTGTCTGACGGCGAGAAATTTGTGTACATCGGCTCCCAGAAGGTTGCCGGCTACAACGGTGAATCCCAGCTAATGCCGCTGGATTTAAACGGCGACGGTCTGGGCGATTTTATCATCCGCCACGACGGCGCCACCCTGGCGCGTTACGTGTCAGACGGCGAAGCATTTGTCTACGTCGGCTACCAGAAGGTTGCCGGTTATAACGGTGAATCTGAGCTGGTTGTAATGGATATCGACGGCAACGGCAACCGCGAATTCATCATTCGCCATGATGGCGGCACGCTGCAGCGCTTTTTTGCGTTTGAACAAAAAGCTGACCTTTTGTCCTCCATAACCAACGGCCTGGGTGCGACAACCCGGATCGAATACACGGCTTCCTCGGAATTTAAAAACCAGCGCCTGCCCATGATGGTTCACCCGGTTTCTAAGATCACCATTGGCGACGGGTTGGATAATCTTGCCGTTACAAAGATATCCTATGCCGGGGGGCTGTACGACCCGGTAACGCGTGAGTTTCGCGGTTTTAAGACCGTCGTCCGGACCCATGCGGTCGATACGCCCCATGCAACCGTCACCGAAACAAAATTCCGCCAGGATCAATGGCTTAAGGGGCGGCAGTATGAAGTTGGGCTGCGCGAGCCGGGCGAAAACGGCGCGCTGCTGTCCAAAACCGCCTTCACATGGGGCAAGCAATTTTTGGATCCGCCGCAAGATAGCGCTGCGTTTGTAAAGCTGCAGCAGAAGCTTTCCGAGTCCTACGACAGCGTAACGATATTTACCCGCGAAAATTACACCTATGATGATACCAGCGGCAACCTGCTTTCAAAGACCGTTTCCGGCACCGATGGCGAAGATGTGACTGTTAATTATGCCTATGCCAATCTGGCAGACTGGATGTGGCGCAAAACCCGTGAAACGGTACTGGGCAGTGTCAGCGGCAAGGTGCGCCAAACCGATTACACTTATTATGACGATGGCAGCGGCAATCTGCGCTTTAAGGAGTTCTGGCTGGACGGGCAGGTTAATCCCCAAATTGCGATGACCTATGACAGTTACGGCAACCAGAAAACCGTCATCGATCCCCGCGGCAACCGCACCACAACCGAATACGATGACGCCACCCACACCTATGCGGTCAGGATAACCTATCCGCAGACCAGCGGGGTTGATCATGTGGTGGAAAACGAAGCCTGGGATTACCGTTTTGGTAAGGTGACGATCGCCAGAGACGAAAACGACAACCGCACCTATTATAAATACGATGCCTTCGGCCGCCCGGTGCAGGTGGATTTACCCGATGGCGGCCGGGTGATCACCGAATACCACGATGAGGAGTTCCCCCGCTATGTTGTGACCCGGGCAAAGGAGGACGTGGCCGGCAGCAGCATCGATGCCTACCAGTATGTCGACGGGCTGGGCCGGGAAATCCAGACGATTACCTTCGGCGAGGGCGGCAAATCCATTGTCACAAGAAAGTTTTATGATGCCCTGGGCCGCAACGATCTGGTTGAAGGCCCGTTTTTTGCCACCGGCACCGATTACCCGTTAAATCCGACCGGAGCTTACCCCTGGCAGCAAACGAGCTTTGATCTGCGCGGCAGACCGGAAGCCATTGAAAGTGCCGACGCTGAATACGGCTCGGTCGTCGCCTTTTTTGACTACAACGGACTTTCGACCACCGTAACCGATCCGGACGGCGGCAGCAAAACCGAGCGTAAAGATTACCTGGGCCGCGTCACCCGGGTCATCGAGCATGGCGATCAGGCGGATTACATGACCGATTATACATACAATGCCGCCGGGGATCTGCTGACGGTAAAAGATGATGATGAAAATGAAACCAGGATCAAATATGATACGCTCGGCCGCAAAATCAACATGAACGACCCGGATATGGGCTACTGGGAATACGCCTATGATGCCAACGGCAACCTGTTAACCCAGCTTGATGAAAAATTACAGATGGTTACCTTTGCCTACGATAATCTGAACCGGGTCACCTCAAAAACCTATTCCACCTCCGATTCGACCGTCACCTATAGCTATGATAACCTGATGATACCAAACGGCCGCGGGCGCCTCTACGCTGTGAGTAATGCCCATTCAACCACCACCTATAATGGCTATGATGAAGTGGGCAACGCCACCGGCGTGACAAAAACCATCAGCGGAGATGCCACGGTCTACATTAGCCGATTTGAGTACGATCTTTCCGGCAAAGTCACCCGAACGATCTACCCCGATGACTTTGCGGTCAGCAACACCTATTACCCGGGCAGCGGGCTGCTGCAGACGGTCAGCGGATCGGACGGGGTCGAATATGCCCGTCTATCGGGCTATGCCCCCACTGGCAAAATCGGGTCCATCGAA
>JAHEIW010000172.1 GCA_024639185.1 Deltaproteobacteria bacterium
TGCCCGGGTTAAACGCCATGGTCAGGGTGCCGATGACGTTCATGACAATCGCAGTCCAGATCCACGGGACCAGGGCCGTGTGGCCGTCGAGACCGAAATACAGGTAAATGGCCGGCTGGCTGTGATGGGTGGGAAGGTAAAATTCCTTGAACACCTCGGAAAAGAGCATGATCAGGTTAATGATGGCCGCAACGACGCTGATACGCCGAATTTTATTAAACACCTGCTCCTCGACCCGAAAAGATGTCGTGGTTTGAAGGATCACCAGTACAATGATGATCAGGGCCGGACCGGCCGCAAAGGCGGATGCCAGAAAGCGGGGACCCATCAGGGGGTTGTTCCAGAACGGCCGGGCAGGCAGACCCTGGTACAGAAAGGCGGTTACCAGATGGATGCCAAAGGCCCAGAAGATAGAGACAAAAACCAAAGGCAAATATAATTTTTTTATGGGCTCGCGGTGGTAATAATGGCAATAGAGGATATAGGCCGGCACCAGCAGATTCAAAACCAGGTAGCCGTTTAACACCAGCACATCCCAGGTCAGCAGCGATGTCGGCCAGTTAAACAATCCGATGATGGGCATCATGTGCCACGCGTTCCAGGGGGCGCCCAGGTCCACAAAGACAAACATCAAACACATCACCAGAGCGCCGATGGCGACGACTTCTCCGACAATGACCACCTTGTGCAGATCTTTATCCTTGAAGATATAAGACGGCAAGATGATCATCACCGCCGCTGCGGCCACGCCGACCAGAAACGTAAAATTGGCGATATAGAATCCCCAGCTGACGATATCCGACATGTTGGTGACGGCCAAACCGACTTTGAGTTGAACAAAATAGGCATAGACACCCAGCAGCATAAAAGCGACCAGAATGCATAGATAGATCTGATATACCAGCCCGCCGGACAGGCTCCAGGTGATGACATCTTTGACAAAGGTGATGACTTCCTTGATGATTAAAAATTTGTGCTCGATAAAATTGGTTTGGGTCGTTTCCATAGGGCCTCTGTGGGTTTAATCGACAAAATACCAGAATTTGGGATCCGTCCCCAGATCCTCCTTCCACCGGAAAACCTTCTTGTTTTTGAGCACAAATCTGATTTCGCTGTCCGGGTCTAAGAGATTTCCGAACACCCGGGCGCCGGTGGGGCAGGCCTCAACACAGGCGGGTAGCCTGCCGGCTCTGCTTCGTTGCACACAGAAGGTGCATTTTTCCATCTGTCCCCGGCCGCGCATGCGATTGCCCAGATAGTGCTGCTTTTTGGTCATTTCTTCTTCGGGCACGACCGGATCGTTCCAGTTGAACCGGCGCCCGTAATAGGGGCAGGCGGCAATACAGTAGCGGCAACCGATGCACCAGTCATAATCGACCACCACGATTCCGTCCGGTTCCTGCCAGGTGGCCTTGGTGGGACAGGCTTTGACACAGGGTGCGTTTTGACATTGGTTACACTGCACCCCCATGTAGAAGTGATCTTCAACCGGTACCTGGTGATAGAATTTGGCGTTACCGACTTCCGGTGTCAGTTGACCGTGTTCCATCTCAAAAATACGGATATATTGCATGTTGGACTTGCGGTCGAGATTGTTTTCCTTGACACAGGCCGCCACGCATTCCATGTATCCTTCACAGCGCGTAACGTTAAAGGCATAGCCGAAGAGGACGCCGTCGATGGGCGCGGTGGAGCTCATCTGGATGTTGACCCCGTTTTGAATTTTGGCCAGGCTTTCAAGGCGTCGGACGGTCCCCTCTTTTTCCTCCTGGGTCATGAGGCGGTAATGTTTCTTGAAGTATTCCTTCCAGCGCAAGGAAAGCTCTTCTTTAGAGCCCAGCATGCCGCCGCCGCACCCGGTGAGCATTGCGGCACCACCCAAAGCGGCTGCTTTGGCGGCGCCTTTGAGAAATTCCCTGCGCCCGCACGGTTTGGTCTGCCGGCAATCCTTTTCCTCTGGCTTTTTGCAGATCTTATTTTTCCGGGGATCCATACGATTTCCCTATTGGCTTTTACTTAAAGGGGGTGAATATATGACCGGCCACCGCTTTTTAAAGCGTGGTGAATGCGGGTCATGGCAACCGGTGCAGTTTTTGACTACCCGCTGGCCGGCCCAGTAGGAGATGCGCTTGCCATGGGCACCACCCACCCAGTCTTTTTTCTGTCTGAAGTGGCATTGGCCACACATCTGGTAGCTGTGATCCATATCGATTTTCGTTCCCTGTTCGGTCACCAGAAAATCGCGTTCATCTTTTTTGTGACAGGTGTAACAGGACAGGGGGCGCGACTCGCTGCCGTGCTTGAGGGCGATTTGACCATGAGCTATTTCAGCGGCTCGTGTAACCTTAACCGGTTTGTTATTGTGGCATTGTCTGCACTTAAAACGCTGCATCTTGTCCTTGCGGGTCTCGACCCAGAAACGTCCTCCCTGGTAGCGTTCCGTCACCAGAACAGAAGGTATGGGAAGCGACAGGGCCGCATCGACCGTGTTTTCATCAAAAGGAGCCGTCGCATTTTTGTAGGTATCAACGACGCCCCCTTCAGCAGTGTAGGCTTCGTCCGCGGGGATCATGATGAGTAACGCCACCCATATCCCGTACAGCCAATGATTTAACGTTGGTGTTTTCATCTCGTCCTTCAGCGGTCAGAGTTTTCTATTTTGTGGTTAAAATAACTTATGAAAGATATTTTCTACAAATATTCAATCTTCAATTGGTTGCTGCCTTCCGCTTAAACAGTCCGACGTTGGTTTCCGGCACATGACACTGCCGGCAATTGCCCCGTGACGGATGCTCCACCCGAATGGTTGCAACGGTTCCCGGTCCCACATGGCAGGCGATACAATTGCCTCGCATTTGAATGTCATGCGGAATTGGCAACGGTGCCCCCGGCAAGGCGGTGCGCCCCAGACGGGGCGGTGCCACGCTCATCCAGCCGGTTTCGACAAACAGGTTGGCCTCGGTTGCGGTGATATGACACTGTCGGCAGGCCTCCTGCTCGGGGTGCGGCGTAACGGGCGTATTCTTTTTGAGTTCTTCGGTCCAGCCGCCCTGCAGATGACAGGTCAGACACTCGACCCTGGCCAGATCCGGCTCTTCGACCTTATGGGGAATCAGCGGTGGTGACCCGGGATACTGTCTGAGGGAGTAGTATTCATCGAGTGTGCGTGCAGTGGAAGTGCCTTCCAGATAGTCCTTGGATACCTGATCGTAGTTTACAAAGATGGCTTTTCCGCTATCATCAAAATCCATGTCCTGGGATTCCGCAATGCTGGTTTCAGTTCCTTTCGGCTCGGAAGAAAAGGCCGAAAATACGATCAGCGGTAATGCCAAGATGCAGATCCCGGCGAATATCAGAAAAACCTTTCCCACTTTCTGGTCTGATTTTTCCATTATACTCTCTCCAATTTAACCGCACATTTTTTATAATCCGGCTGTTTGGATATGGGGCAAAACGCATCCAAAGTGGCCTCGTTGATTAAATAACTTTCATCAAAAAACGGAACGAAAACCATCCCCCGGGGCGGGCGGCCACGGCCGTTGATACTGGCTTTCATGGTCACCGATCCCCGGCGCGATGAGACTTTGACCTTACTGCCGTTGGTAATCCCCAGGTGATCGGCATCATCAGGATTGATTTCCACGTAGGCTTCCGGGACCGCCCGGTGCAGGACCGGCACGCGTCGGGTCATGGAGCCCGTATGCCAGTGTTCCAGGATCCGGCCGGTATTGAGCCAGAAGGGGTATTCACTGTCAGGCGATTCTGCCGGCGGTTCATAGGGTCTGAGCCATATCCAGGCCCTGCGGTCAGGCTTACCGTAAAAATCAAAAGAATCACCCTCGGCGGCCGGGTCATATTTGGCGTTATAGCGCCATTTGGTCTCTATCCCATTGACGTAAGGCCAGACGATTCCGGATTTGGCTTTAAGGTCGTTATAAGGCGCCATGCGGTGTTTGGGGTTGTCGTGGAACTGAGTGTATTCATTCCAGCAGTCTTCAATATAGGTCTCTTCGGACCAGGGGAACTGTTTTTCGAAACCCATGCGCCGCGCCACCTCGATAATCTGCCAGGTATTGCTCATGCAATCACCCGGCATGGGGACAATTTGCTCATTGTGCTGGGTGCGCCGCTCGGAATTGCCGAAAAATCCTTCGCGCTCGATCCACAGAGCGGCCGGCAGGATTACATCGGCCACATCGGAAGTGGGGGTTGGATATATTTCGGATACCACGATAAAGCGATCGTCCTTTTCGGCGCCATCCCGGTAGCGGTTCAAGTTGGGCATGGTGACCATGGGGTTGGTGACCTGAATCCACATGAAGCGGATGTCCCCGCGATCCAGGGCCCGGAACATTTCAACCGTGTGATAGGTGGGTTTGGGATCGATATTTTCCACCGGCACGTCCCAGATCTTGGCCGCCAGTTTGCGGGCGCCTTCTTTCATGACCACGCCCTTCGGCAGCTTGTGGGTCAGGGTGCCGACTTCACGCACCGTCCCGCAGGCGCTGGGTTGCCCGGTCAATGAAAAGGGGCCGTTACCCGGCTGGGAAATCTTGCCCACCAGCAAATGACAGTTATAGACCAGGTTGTTGATCCAGGTCCCCCGGGTGTGCTGATTCATACCCATGCACCAGTAAGAGACGATCTTCTGGTCCGGATCTCCGTAAAGGGCCGCCAGATATTTAATGTCTTTGGCCGGCACACCGGACAGTTTTTCGACTTTTTCGGGGGTGTAATCTTCCAGAAACGCTTTATAAGCTTCAAAGTCAACGGTTTCAGCCTTGTCCTTGAACTTGAAGTGGTCCTGGGTGCCATAGCCGATGTTGGTTTTGCCCTTATGAAAGGAGACGTGTTTGTTGACAAAATCCCAGTTGACCCAGTCATTGCGGATGATTTCATAACAGATGGCGTTGGCCACCGCCAGATCGGTCTGGGGCTTGAAAAGGATCGATTTGTCCGATGCCTGGCTGGTGCGGGTGGTGCGGGTGGCAAAATCGATGATCTTGACGTGATTTTTGGCCTTGCGGTTGGCCAGCATCCTGGAGAAAAGTACCGGATGCATCTCGGCCATATTATTACCCCAGGTAATGAAAACATCGGCGTGATCGAGGTCGTCATAGCTGCCCATGGGCTCGTCCATTCCGAAACTGGTCAAAAACCCGGTGACGGCACTGGCCATGCACAGACGCGCGTTGGCTTCCAGATTGTTGGTGCCGATACAGCCTTTAAACAATTTGGAGGAGACGTAACCGTCGGTAATCGACCATTGCCCGGACCCGTACATGGCCACGGCATCTTTGCCATGGCTTTTGATGGTTTCCTGCATTTTACTGGCCACCAGGTCGAGGGCTTCATTAAGGGGTGTTTCCACCATCTTGCCGTTCCTGCGAACCAGCGCCTTTGTGATTCGATCGTTGCCGTAAAGGATCTGGACCGAATGATAACCTTTGACGCAGCACAACCCCTTGTTGACCGTACAATTGGGATCGCCTTTGACCGCCACGGCGCGTTCACCGGAAACACCGACCAGAAGACCGCATCCGGTGCCGCAAAACCGGCAGGGCGTCTTTTTCCATTCAATCCCTCCTGAACCCACAGTTTTCCAGGCACCGAAACTGATCCCCGGAAAAAGTACCGCAGCAGAAGCGACGGCACTCTGCATGGCTGCGGATTTTATGAAATCTCTTCTGGTAATATCCATTTGCTTGCTCCTTTTATTGATCTGTATGGCCAAACGTCATCCCAAGGGATTCCAACGATTTTATGGTTTTAAGCTTTTCCTGTAATTTTTTTTCGGTCTTCTCATCCGGCGTGTCGGTCACCAGAATCAACACCTCTTCGTTTTCGGCCGGTGTCACCTCGCAAAAATCCAGGGCGGCAAGGTCTCTGACCAGTTGCGCTTTCGACCCCGATACGGGATATGCCAGATAGCTAAAGACCGGCATGGTTGCTCCTTATTAAAATTTTGTGATTGGGGTCTCCATCAAGACCCGGTTCATACTGGCAGGTGGGTTGATCAACAAAACGATTTACCCAAAAGGGTGTCTAAGCGAATGTGCAATGCTTTGTTTATATTAAAGAAAATAATATTCGTTAGTTGTATTGTTTTATGCTCGTGTGAGCTTTATTTTAGAATAAAAAAAGGTCTATTTCAGGGTTTATTGACATGTAACAACATAAGCTGAAAAAAAAATTGACTTAAGTCAATAATTTCATACTAAATTGCTATGAATTAAACGAGGCGTGGATATGAGGAAAGGATTAGAGGCATAGAAGGTGATGATTGTCTTGATCTGGTGCTGCTTAGACAACTAAAACCGAATGTAATTTTAGATATTTAAAAACTGCAAGATATATTTGGCGGCGACGACCATAATCACGCTGCCGAGCATCAGCTTTATCCAGTGGGCAGGCACATATTTTTGTAAGCGGGCTCCCAGATACATCCCCATTAGACCGCCCACACCGAATAAAATCCCCAACAGCCAGTCCGGCGCCGCTACGGCCCCATTGATGGGAATGAGGCTGTAAAAGGTCACACCGGCCAGTGATGAAACAAAGGTTCCCAGTAGCACCGCACCGGCAATGGCATACACCGGTAGACCGAAAAAAGTGACTAAAAACGGTGCGATGATTGAACCGCCACCGATGCCGTAAAC
>JAHEIW010000059.1 GCA_024639185.1 Deltaproteobacteria bacterium
TCAGGTCCGCTGCTGGAAAGGGACGATCAGCCTGGAACGCATGCTGTTTCTGGAGGGGTATTACAAGGCGTTCAGTCTTGTGGGGGAGTGCTGCGCCCTTTGCAAGGAATGCGCATACCCGAAAGATTGCCGATTTCCGCAAGAAAAAAGGCCATCGGTGGAATCATTTTCCATTGATGTCATTGGAACTTTGAAAAATCTGGGCACCACTTCAACGGTTGCCGCTAAAACCTGTGAAACCTACAGCTATTACGGCATTATTCTTTTAGAATAAGCCGCTGGCGGTGATAATCGAAAATGATTCTTGACAATTTTAGTCGACAATGATGTTAAGTATTTATTGTCCAACACTCAAGAACATTGCACAGAATTTGCAATTAACGATGTCTGGGATTTTTTTCTGACAATCGCAATTAGACCATGGAAGGAGGTGATGGAAGAAACGTTTATACAATTTTATGTAGAAACGTGACCCCTAATCAAAAAAGAAAGGAGATTCCCAATGGCCAAACAAATGTTGATCGACGCCTATCGGGGGAAAAGAACGGAAAAACCGCCCTGGGTGCCATACGCAGGGGTTCACTGCGCCTTTTTGATCAATGAGCCTGCCGACAAAATGCTCCAGGATCCCGAACTCCTGGCGAAAGGAGTCGTTAATACCGCCAAGAGATACAATGCAGACGGCATTCCGCTAGTATTCGATCTTTCGGTCGAAGCCAATTCCATCGGTTGTGACCTGAAATGGTGGGCCGACAATGTACCTTCTGTAACCAACCATCCCTGTTCCGATAAGACTCCCAAAGATGCCGGGCTCCAAATGCCCACCAAAGAATCGGGTCGCTGGCCGGTGCTTTATGAAGCCGCAAGAATTGCCAAACCCCAGCTGGATGAACTCGATTGCGTCTTGATGGGTCTATTTTGCGGTCCTTTGACCCTGGCTTCCCATCTGGCCGGTGTGCGCATCTTTACCGATGTTTACAAGAATCCCGAATTTGCTGCCGAAGTTATCAAATTTGCCGGTGAAGTCGGCGCGGAAGCTGCAAAGTTCTATGCCGAGATGGGTTGTGAGATTATCGCCATCGTTGATCCGGTGGCCTCTCAGATTAAATCCGAGACCTTCCAGCAATTTGTCACCCCCAATTCGCAACCGGCCATTAAAGCGATTCATGCTGCCGGAGCGACCTCATCATTTTTCATTTGTGGCGACTGCACCAAAGTCATGGAAGATGTCTGTAAGATTGGTACCCACGGCTTTGCTATTGATGAACAGCTCAATATGCTTTTTGTGCGGGACCTGGCACGCAAACACGGCGTAGGCTTTGGCGGCAATCTGAAGCTGACGCTGGCCCTGAGTCTCGGATTGTTGTCTCCCAGAGAGGATGCAATTGTGAGCTTGGCAGCAGGTGGGCAAGAAGGTTATACCTTCGCCCCTGGCTGAGATATGCCTTACGATGTTCCGGTGGAACATATGGATCAGGCGATTGAAGTCAGAGACTGGTTTGAACAGTATTATGCCAAGTATCCGGAATCTTGGTAAACACTTATAGAAAGGAGGATTCGGATCATGGCAGACAAAATTACCATTGATGTTCTGACACTGGACAGTGTGCAGTGCGCCGCCTGCGGCTACATGATGGAGTCCATTGCCGCCCTCCCATCTGATGTTCAGGATATGATCGTATACAAGGAATGGTCGATCAAAAACAAAGATGGGATTGGCAAGTTTATGGAGCTTAAAGGCAAGGTGTTACCGACCATCTGTATCGAACGGGATCTGGTTTTTGAGAGTATTATACCTCAATATGAGGAACTGATCGATGAGATGGCCAAACGGGCGCCCAATGACGAGATGCGCGGTCGTATCGAGTCCCTGCGTGAAAAAGGATTTGAGTTCGATAAAATCCAGGAGAACCTGGCGAAAGCAGGAGCCGGTATGTCGACGCGTACAGATTCCAAAGTCGAATGATAACCGCATAAACATGCACAAGCCGGGCTCTGCAAAAGGCCCGGCTTGTATAATTTTCACCGCTTTTCATAATTTTATTCCGAATTAAGGAAACGCGGCATAAAAGCGTGTACGGTTGTAGAAAAAAACGTTCGAATACCGGAACGTTTTTTTAACAACCACTATACAGGCCAGGAGAAGAGTTCATATTGGAAACCAATGCAGCGGTTGAAAAACTGAAAACGTTTGTCTTAACGCATGGCCTGCCCCAAACAGACATGGCATTGTTCGGCATTAAATGCCCCTATTGTGGAAAATCCGATCGCATCCGGGAATTGGAAGAACCGGCTTCATTGAGCGAGAAGATAGATTCAGAAAATATGGCAATCTATTTCAGTCTTTGGGAGCAACTCACCCGCGCTAACGTATCACTGGGTGTCTGCAAATTTTGCCAGAATCTTGTATTGCTGCAAAATAAGGCCAATGCGTTACCCATATTTGAGTGAGCCATAAAAGGCGGTATTATATTTTGGATAGTTGAGTTTTTAAACAACGCATGGTTCAAAGGTTCAGCGTTCAAAGGTTCGAAAGTTGTTTAACAGAAGACAGATATCAGAGGTCAGATGACAGATGAAAACCGGCGAATCGGGCAGCCCTCGGCTCGACTACCTTCGACTGGAGCTACATTCGGTATGAGTTCATGTCGAAGGCAGGCCGAAAGAAGCTCGTCTTATGCTGTAGCTGCCAGAAACACTGAACCTCTGAACGTGAACCCTGAACCCTGAACCTTTGAACCTGACCCCTGAACACTGAAACCATAATTGTTACAAACTTTTGTAGCATTTTTAATGGACGTGACACGATCAAAGAGGAGATTTACATGAAGGTAGAAGTCTTAGGACCCGGGTGTAAACGCTGTGATCAGTTGTACGAAAATGCCCAAAATGCGGTAGCCGAACTGGATTCCCCGGAGCAGATTGAAGTTGAAAAAATCGGGGACATCAATTATTTCGCTAAAATGGGTGTGTTCATGACCCCGGGGCTGGTGATCGACGGAGAGGTCGTTTCAACCGGCAAAGTACTCAGCCCCAATCAAATCAAGCAAAAGATTGCGGAGAAAATGTAAAGCATGTCGGATGTCACCCGTGTATATTTGATTACCGGTTTTTTAGGCAGCGGAAAGACCACCTTGCTGAACCGCATTATTAACCGGTTCCCCAAAGATAAAAAACTGACGCTGCTGGTGAATGAATTCGGTGAAGTCGGCGTGGATGGTACCTTGGTCGAAGGCGATGACATCGATATGATGGAAATCAGCAAGGGTTCCATTTTCTGCGTCTGCGTCAAAACCGATTTTATAAAAGGTCTCTACGAGCTCAACAGTAAAGTCCAGCCCGATGTGATGCTGATTGAATCAACGGGTGTGGCCAACCCTTCAGATCTCAAAAAAGATTTAAAGCTGCCGATCTTCAATGACCGCTTTCATTTCACAGAGCAGTTTTGCGTGATCGATGCGGCCCACTTTTTAGATGCCTACGGCGTCTATGCCTCTTTGGAAAAACAGATTGTGTCTTCCACTGTATTTATTATGAATAAGATTGATACCGCCTCCCCCGAAACGATCGAAGAGACTAAAAATGTGATTCGGCAGTTTCATCCCGATCCATTTTTCTATGACACCACTTATGCCGACATCCCGCTGGCGGATTTTTTTGATTTAGCAGAACTGGATTTGCCCGATTCCGAAGTGCCGGAACCTGAAATTGAAAAAGCTACTGTTCTTTCGGAGGAAGCGCTCGATCAATTTATTGATGACCTCCTGGATAGTCCTGATCTTGAAATTACACCACCGGATACCCTCATGTCGGTCACCTATGCCTGGAACGGAGACGATCTGGAGCAGGTCAGCGCCATGGCCAAGGCTTTGCCCTCCTCCGTTGTCAGAGCTAAGGGATTTGTCGAAGAAAAGGGCGACATGTATTTGTTCAGTTATGTCATGGGCGATTGGACCATTGAGAAAACCGATGTGCCCAGGGATCGCATCAAAAACAAAAATATTGTTGTTTTTATCGGACCGCCTGAATCGATGGAAGAAATCGACGAAGCTTCCAAATCAGGTGATTGGACCGGCAAAGGCGTGTTTCAACCCTATTCGCCATCCTGAAAAACAGCAACATAAATTCATTTGGACCCACCGGCTGTTGAATGCCATGAGGACAAAGGACTAAAAATGTCTGATAACCACTATGATCTTATGATTTTAGGTGCGGGACCCGCCGGCATCACGGCCGCTTTATACGGGCAACGCTTGGGACTGAAAACGATTGTATTTGGCGACATACCGGGTGGCAGTTCCTATATGATCGAACATCTGGCCAATTTTCCGGGACTTACAGAGGGGACTTCCGGCACCCAGTTTGGTACGATGGCCTTCCAGCAGGCCCAGAAAGAAGGGGCCAATTTTACATTGACGCGTTTGGAAAGCCTTGGCCATAAGGACAACGTCTTTGTTGGTGCCGATGTCGACGGTCAAGCGCATACGGCTCTCAGCGCCATTGTTGCCACCGGGCGCGTGCCTAAAAGACTAGCGGTTTCCAACCCCAATTTAAGAGGGGTTCATTTTTGTTCCATCTGTGATGGCCCTTTATACCGGGGTAAAAATGCCACGCTGGCGGTTGTCGGCAGCGATAATACCGCTGCCCAGCATGCGCTCACCCTGGCACGCACAGCCGATAAGGTCCTGCTCATCTGTCGCAGTCAAGCCCTTAAAATGGATGCCGTTCATAAAAACCAGATCAAGCAGCAAAGCAATATTTCGTTGATGGTTAACACGGAAGTCTCCGGGTACAACGGTCAGGAGTCAGTCGAAAATATCGAGATTTCAGAAAAGGCAAAGGGTCGAAAGGATCTGACGGTTGATGGGATTTTTCTCGCAATCGGATGGCGACCCAACCTATCGACACTGAACCTGGAGGTTCAAAAAACGGCAGAGGGTTATTTGGAAACCAATGACAAACTCATGACATCGGTTCCCGGACTTTTTGCAGCGGGTGACGTACGGGATACCGATATGTGGCAGGTGCTGACCGCCTGTGCCGACGGGGCCAGGGCTGCAAAGTATGCAGCCGAATATTTGGAAAAATTAACCCAAGGTTAGATCTTTTGTTTGCTGATTCCCGAATACACTGCTTTGCAAATACCCGAAACACCGCCTTTTAATCCTTCCGGATTCTTTAATCCTTCTGAGCCCTTAAGGCTCTCGATGTAGGACTGCGGGTCAGCCAGTGTCCGCCAGGCCTCCTCCTTATTGACCTCCGATTTCATTCGGAACAACCACCCTTTTTCATATGGATCTTCTGAAGCAAGTGATGGGTTTTGTTTTACCACCGGGTTAAAAGAGACAACTCCGGCAATCGGGGCAGAGAGATATAAAATTTTGCCGGTAATTACAAACACCACGTCTTGACCCGCTCGAACGGAAGCTTCATCCTTGACCAGCCAGTCCAGATCATTGACGCCGCCGGCTAAAACCAGTGCCGGTTGGGTCAGTCCGAAAACAAGATCCTGTTCATGCTCCTGGGCCCATAAGCCCTGTTTTAAATGATATCTGCGATCATCAGGAATCTCCACCCGTTGGCCTAAAAACTTTTCAATAACCGCCATTTTTTTTCCCTTGTAGTATGCTTTGAGTTCTGCTGCCGTATTCGCACCTTGCGCTTTGTAATTAGCGCTCTGGATGAGAACATGTCAAGAGGATGATATGCGTACGGGAAACAAATTAGAATCCAGCCCCTCATCTATTGACCTGATCAAGAAATTAGTATTATACAATTACGCCACATCATATTCCCCGGTATAGGAGCACCCTGGTGTAAAATTAATATTGATGCATCGACTGGGAACAGGAGGTGACAAGATGAGTTCCAGCAAAACACTTTCAGTGAAAAACCCCGTAAAACTCATCTTCGCCGGTGGTTTTTTGGGTTCCGGCAAAACAACGGCGCTGGCGTCCCTGGCAAAACGTCTGATTCAACGGAATATGCGTGTTGGTTTCATCACCAACGATCAGAGTGAAAACCTGGTCGATACGGTTATCGCCCGACAGATGCTCACCGAACTTGGCGTGCCGGTGGAAGAAGTGGTCAAAGGCTGCTTTTGTTGTAAATTTGATGAATTCATCGCACACGTCGAAAAAATCCTGGTCCATGACCCCGATGTGCTCATGGGGGAACCGGTGGGCAGCTGTACCGATTTTGTCGCTGCGGTGGCCAATCCGATCAAGATTCAATATAAAGAGGCGTTCCGTTTTGCGCCCTTTTCGATTATGGTGGATCCGGACCGGGTTCGGGAACTTATGCTGGATGAGACCAAAACCGAATTTCCCGAGGATGTGGCCTATCTCTTTGGCAAGCAAATGGAAGAGGCGGACACCATTGTCCTCAACAAAGTCGATCTCATATCCTCAGAAGAGGCGGATCGTTTGCTTGCCGCTATCGGAGAGCGATTTGGAGATAAAAAATTGATGGCCGTCTCTGACAAAGAGGGCCACGGGATGGATGAGTGGCTTGACGACCTTCTTTCAGGCAGGCCCGGGGCCAATACGGTATTACGGCAGATTGATTATGACCGTTATGCCCATGCGGAGGCCGTTCTGGGGTGGTTGAATGCGGCAGTATTGATGTCGGCGCCTGAACCGTTTGGCGCTTCACATTTTGCACGAACATTATTGCTGGAACTGCGTGAAGCGTTTAACCAAAACGAGGGTGAAATCGGTCATCTCAAGATGGTCATCACCAGCGCCGGGAAATCCATGTGGGCCAATCTGACCCATCTGGCATCGGAGCCCAGCATCAAAGGAAGACAAATCATTTAAATAGAGGTGGTTTCAAAACCTCAGATCAGGTTCAAGGGATAAAAGTGCCTAAAGTGAACTAAAATGCCTAAAGTGACCAAAGTTAAGGCGTCGCTTCGCTCCATCTTTTATAATAATTGGACAGAATTCCACAACTTTACTCACTTTAGATCACTTTAAACTTTAGCTCACTTATTTATTGTGAGCATTTATCGGAAGTCGGCAACGCGGCCATTGGGCCTTAGTCCGCCGGGGGCGGATTGAAACCACTTTTAGAGGGAAATCATGATCCGCATAGAAGTCATCGGACTGGAGCCCCCCTGCAAAAAATGCAACGAGCTTCTCGAAAATGCCAGAAAAGCCGCCAGGGACATCGGAGTGGAGGCAGAGGTGGTCAAACTTTGGACGCTTTCAGAAGATGTGCGCCAAAAATACGGACTGCTGCTCAGCCCGGCACTTGCCATTGAAGGTGTTGTCGTGGCCCAGGGAAAGGTCTATAAACCGGAGCGGATCGCCGGGCTTTTACAAGGAGCCTAATGTTTGGTAAGAAGTATATGGTGCTATACCGGTATGCTAGAATACTAAACACTAAACACCAAATACAAAACACACTCGAAAAAGGATGCTTTCTGACTTTTTACGAAATTAGCGAGTTTGTGCACGAAGATACATATTATGGCAGAAACTGAAAAAGACTGGTATCAGAAGGGTTTGCAGCTCAAACAAAAAGGCCGGTATCAAAAAGCTATTCAATCATTTAATCAGGCCATTGATCATAAAATCAAATTTGCTAAAGCTTATTTTGCCAGGGGTGTATGTTTTTATAAACTGGGCAATACCCGGCAGGCTACTGACGATCTGGCGGCAGCTGCTATGCTGGGTTGTGAAGCTGCCGAATTTTGGAGTAAGCACGATAGAAACAAATTTAAAAAATCAGATGAAGATAGCGAATCCTAAATCTAAAGCATGCGCTATTCACCGATTTCATCAATGAGATCGAGTAATTGATCAATCAGAGGGGCATTCGATTTTTGAAAATTGACGATTAAATCCACACCGGCGCGATATAATTCCTCATGATTTTGCCCTAAACCCTTGCCCCCGGCGACCAGTCGAATATCTGCACCATTTTCAGCCCTGATTGCCTCAGCCAGTTGGACGATCAACCCTTGATTGGTGATATCGCTTACAGAGACGCATATCATATGGACATCATTGTCCATTGCCAGCCGGGCGACTTCTAAGGGTGCCTGGATCCTCGGGCCGATATCAACGTCAAATCCGAATTCGGCCAGGAAAGCTGCCAGCGGTTTTGTCCAGCGGTCCGACTGATCGCTTTCCAGGTGTGCCAGAAGGATGCGCGGCCTTCTGCCTTCGGCCTGAACAATTGCATTTATTCTTTTCTCTATTTGCCTGATGTTCATATCCTTACCTGAATCTTTCACGAGTTGGAGGCTTTCATATGCAAGGCATTTAAGGGCGAGGCTATAGTGAACTATGCCTCGACCTTAATAACGCAGCAGATGGAAGCGTCCAGCTCGCCGCGTTGTCTCAAGGGTGAAAAGTAATGAGATAAAATGATTTTCATCCACTATAACCTGCTGACATATTGTAAGGTATCTATAGAGTTCATATGCTGCTGACAATAATAATTTATCATCTCATTACTTTTCATGCATGATTTAGGTTTGAATTTATTTAAAAGGGTTTCAGATGTCAAACGCATGTCGGCATCAATCAATTCGGCACGCACCCCGTTCGGCAAGGCTGCATTGAAATTCCGTACCGCCTATGATATCTTTCGAGATATCATCACTCATGCCGATTGAGCGGGTAAATTCGGCTTATATGAGACCATTATTACATGATCGAAGTAAAACTTATGCCTTAAAAAAACACCCTGTATTTAGATTCACTTTTAGAAGTTACGAGACGTTTTATTATGCCATCGAAACGCAAAGCTAAAATTTTCATTGAGGTGATGTATAAAGCAGACTACTGTCTGCCCTGTTTTTACATGGACGAAATGGTTCGATCTGTATTGCCAAAGTATGCCGACCGGGTGGAATACCGTCGGGTTGATTTTTTGAAAGGAGACGGTAAAGAGCGCTTTTTGGAACTCTCCCAGTTTCTTTTTGGTGAAGAAGGCGTTTACAAGCACTGCCGGCTGGCGCCGGTGCCCTCTCTGTGGATTAATGGGGAGTTGTTCTTTGACGCGATTCCGCCCCAATTTGAACTGGAAGAGGCCCTTGATGAGGTTCTCAACCAACACAAGGATATTGAGAAAAACAAAGAAGAATGAATATGGAAAAATCCAAAATACATCTTGAAGTGTTTCACGAAGGTGAACACTGAATCCCGTGCGTCTACATGACCCGTGTGGTCGAAGCGGTAGCAATGGAATATGGCGAAAGATTGAAATGGGAAAAAATTGTTACCAAGAATTTAGCGGGTGCCAAGAGATACCAAGATTTTTCAAAGTCCCTCGGCAGACCGGCGCCCGTTCCCTGCATTGTCATTGAGGGTGAGCTGGTTTTTGACGCTACGCCCAGTACCGAGGCGCTAAAAGCTAGCATCGATCAATTTTTCAAAACATCTTAAGCCACTGCGGGTCTATTCTTTAGCGTTTCCGGCTGCGTATTCCTCCAAAAGCTCGGATATGGCCTTATTCACTTTTTGGTGATCTTCTGAATCCAGCGGAAAGGACGGGCCGCGATCCAGTATTTTTTCTCCCTGAACAATTTGAATCTTGACCACCGGGATAAAACTGGCATCCCATTGTTCCAGGCCGATGGATACCTGATAGCCGGTACCAGGTGGATGCGGCAGGCTGGCCGGGACCGTTTTTGAAATCTGTGGAAAAAACGATTCCACCGGCGCTGCCTCAAGTGGCACACAGGATACGCCCTTGCCCTGCTTGATTTGTTCAAAGCAGTTATTGCATGAAATGCATTCGGCTTCCAGCAGTTCACCGGCCTTCCAGCGAAGTATCAGTTCGGGATCCCGAATTAGCGGGCGTGACATGGAAATATAATCGGCAACCCCGTCATCGATAAGCCTCTGGGCAACTTCATAAGAGCGAATCCCGCCCACCAGAATCAGAGGAGCATCGATTTTTTCCTTAAAGGCCCGGGCTTCGTTTTCAAAATAGGCTCCGGTCGAATCCCTATCTATTTTACTCTGCATGATATTCGGATTGTTTAAGAGCCCGCCACTTAATTCAATCGCATCAATTCCTTGTTCCTCGAGCATTATCCCGACCTGCAGGGAATCTTCCAAAGTAAGGCCGTTCTCGACGAAATCCTGGCAATTGAGTTTCACCAAAACCGGATAGTCGCCCCCGGTGTGATGGCGAACGGACTGAAGCACTTCCAGAAGCGCCCTGGCGCGATTGCGGATATTTCCGCCGTATGCATCGCTGCGATCGTTATAGCGGGGGCAGAGCAGCTGGCTCAAAAAAAATCCGTGGGCGGCAAAAATTTGCACACCGTCGAAACCCGCTTTTTGGGCTCTAATCACGGCCATGCCATAGGCGGTAACCAGCTCCTGAATGTCCTGTGGAGTCATTTTTCCGACCCTCGATTTCGACAGGTAGGCGCCGCCATACCCCAGCTGTAAAACGATCTTGGCGCCGTTTTCATGGGCCACTTGCGTCACGGCCTTCAGCCCGGGGATCATCTCATCATTGTGAATTCCTAGCTGCCAGGGAGAGTGCTGCCCATCCGGGCGAACATAGGTATGGCCGGTGATGATCAGCCCGACACCGCCGGCCGCCAATCTGGCCATTAAATCAACTAATTTGGAAGTGCTGGCACCATCATCCGTTGCCATCCCCTCCCAGGTCGCCGAGCGTACAAATCGGTTGGCTAACAACATGCCATTAATTTCGTTTTGTTCAAACAATCGCGTCATTACTTTTCTATCCCCACTCTGGCGGGGACGCCTTTTTCGAAATAATGCTTTATGGGTATCATCTCAGTAACCAGATCAGCGGTTTCAATCACGCGCGAGGAAGCATGCCGTCCCGTGATGACCAACTCGACATCGTAAGGTTTATTGATAATCAGCCCGAGAAGGTCCTGTTCGCGGATGAGCCCATACTTGGCAGCCACATTGGCCTCTTCCAAAATGATGACTTTGTATTCCTCCGAAGCCATGATGGATTTGACTTGCTTAAGACCTTTTTGCGCCGCTGCAATATCTTCGGGCAAAGGCTTCCCGTCCGTGAAACGGCCAAGTCCATATTGTTCGACGGTAATCAAATCGGAAAATCTCTTAAGGGCCTTGATTTCACTGTAGTCTCCCATTTTGATAAACTGCGCAATAAAAACCTTTAAGCCGGCACCTGCAGCTCGAATGGCCAGGCCGATGGCAGCCGTCGTTTTACCTTTACCATTCCCGGTATACACCTGAATGTATCCTCTGGTTTCGTTTTTAGTCATTTGGGTTACCTGCGTTCAAAGCGTTAAGGAACCATAGCCATTTCATCGGCAACATGCAACTGATTTGCCCCACTGCTTTCAAGTTACCGTTTTTTCTCTTGCTGATGACGCCAGCAGTTATCCATAAATTTCAATGATGCATCTAAATGCGCATAAGAAAAAACTTCCAGGGACACAACGCCATCAAATTTTGCCAGCAGTCTCATTATAGGAGCCATTCTTTTTTCCGGAAGCTGGTCGAGGGCCTCATGAAAGTGATTTTTGGCAATACCGTAAAGGTGGATGATCGCGATTTTAGCCGCATAGGTGTTGAAAAACGTTAGAATATCATCACCGTGTAGCATGAGATGCCCGCAATCCAGGCAGACCGAAAGATCCAGCTCGGAGAGAATCGGATCCAGGATGTCGAACGGATAATCCAGGTTTTCAATGGAAATGAGTTGAGCGGGTGTCCCGTTGGCCAGTATTTTGGTCAGATTTTTGATCACCCTTTCCTGCCATTTTTTAACCTTGTTCTCCGCAAATAAATCATCCTGATAGGGTACGTGCAATGTTAGTGTCGTGGGGCACAGGGGTGCCACCCGTTCCGCCACCCTGCTAATCGTTTCGACGGCAATGCTTTGTTGCTGTGGATCCCGGCTGCTGATGGATATGTCGGTGGGCAGATGAACATTATAGGTCAGATTGAGATCTTTTGCCAGGTTGGCCAGCTCCCCGATGACCCGTTCAGAAGGCAGGGCATCGGTATGCTGGCTTTCAAACAACAATAGCTCGATGTTTTCCAGATAGGGCCCCAGCATTTTTACATTGGGCACATAATCATCCGGATAGATAAACGAAGTCGTTCCGATATTAAACGGGAATTCGCCTTTGTATGATTTGCTCAATGTAGGATACATCTGGATTTATAGTGGTTGTCAAAAAAGCGTTCCGATTTCACAACGCTTTTTTGCTACAACACTTATGCCGCCATCCTTTTATTGCGTTATTCCGAACATTAATATGACAAGCGGTGTATTCTATTCGTCAAGTAAAATAAACTTTTTACCCAGTTGCGAAGGAAGCTTAATCGATCCATACATAACCACGAAGCGCACGAAGGACACGAAGCGGCAAATATAAGATGTTGTCTATTCTCTTCGTGCATCCCACGCCCGCCATCGCGACCCGCCCGCCTCGCCTTGCAGTCTCGCATGGCGGGCGCGGGACGCTCCATTCGGCCCGCCTTCGACTTGAGCTCAGGCCGAAAGTGGCTCATGGCCGAGGGCAGGCGAGGCGGGCGGGTTCGTGTACTTCGTGGTCAGATAAGCAAAGACATATTCAACTGGAGTTTCCATATAACCGCCAAAGTTCATTGTTGAATCACAAAGCATCTCCAAAAGATATCACTAAAAATAGCCCGGCTTCGGTAATTTCCACCATTGCGCCCAGCATGTCCCCTGTAATACATCCCATCCGCTTTTTATAAAATAAAAGAATCATGCCAATGATGATTACAAAGGCAAGGTTCAACCCTATGGCTTTGAGACCTAAAAGCAAAGAAAGCCCGATTGGGAAAATACACGCCCAGAAATGCTTTAATGATATTTTTTCACCAAAAAAAGGCTTGCCGGTGCCGGCCGGGCGGCCATATGGCAAATACCGCATGCCAAACAGGATCCCCGCCCGGGCATAGGCGGGGATGACAATCAGAAAAATAGCGCGATGCGCATCCAGGCCGGTGATACCACCCCATTTCAGGGCCAGGCCAAATAAAATCGCCACAAGGCCCATGGTTCCGAGCCGGCTGTCTTTCATGATCTCAAGTGCTTCATCGCGGGGGCGTGAGCTCAGCAGACCGTCGGCCGTATCTCCCAGCCCATCCAGGTGAAAGGCACCCGTTAAAACGGCTAACAAAATAACATCCAGCAGCGCGACCACCGGTGGGGCCCAGAATTTTGCAGCAACGGCGTCGAAAAGCGCCAGGATCAGACCCAATAAGATGCCGACAAGCGGGAAAAAAGGTACCATTTTCGGCGGATCATAGGGCCGGGCCTTTCCCAGCGGCAGGATGGTGATGAATTGCAAAGCCGATATCAAATTTCGCATGGTCTAAATTTCATTGTGCCGATTATCATTCGGTTCAGGTATCAGCGTTTGGCCGCTGGCTTCTTGCCTCTTGCTTCGACTCGGCTGAGCCCTTCGGCCGTGAGCTCAGGGCCGAAGGGCTCGTCGCAGGCTGGCCAGAAACTAATGACCAGAAGCCAGTAGCCGGAGAATTTAAACGAATTACCAAGGAAATGCTTCGGTTTATATACTTGCCCGTCTATTAGCCTTTAACAACCACCGGAATGCCGGCAACCATCCAGACCACCTGGCTGGCGCATTTGGCCACCGCTTGATTCACCCAGCCGGTGAGGTCTCTGAATTGCCTGGCCAGCTGATTTTCGGGCACAATGCCGGCGCCGACCTCATTGGAAACCACAACGAGCGGGCACGATGCTTTTTTGAAGGCATCGATAAACCGGAGGACGATTTGCTCCAATTTTTTTTCATCGGTGGTTTTCATCAAAAGGTTGCTGACCCACAACGTCAGGCAATCTATGAGCATCACATCGGTATGCGGGCTGTGTTCCAATATGATCTCCGGCAGATAGAGTGGCTCTTCGACCGTCGTCCATTGTTGGCTGCGCTCCTTTTGATGCCGGGCCACCCGCTGCGCCATTTCGTCATCCTGTGGTACACAGGTGGCGATAAAAATTTTTCTGCCGCCAGGTAACTTTTCGGCTGTTTGCAGCGCATATGTGCTTTTGCCGCTTCGGCAGCCGCCGATCACCAAAACAATTTCTTTCACTTTGCCAATTCCTATTCCGAGCTTCTAATTATGGTTTCGGGTGTCAGGTGTCAGTCTTCAGAAGACAGAGGTCAGACGACAGAGGACAGATGGAAATGATGGAAGATAAGGCGATCTTTCTGTCATCTGAACCACCACGGGCGGAACTCATGAAGCTGACACCTATTCTACCGTTGACTGCTCAACTGTAATAAAAACAACTACCGCTGTCTGCCAGCAGCAGCCAGTTTGACGATGCTGTCTACATCGACATGCTCCTGAAAATGCTCGGCCAGCAGATCATATTGCCGGTTGCGGGCCTCGATTCCCCCGGATGCGGATACATCGATGCCGTCTAAACCGATATGGGCCAACCACGATTTTAAAATGGTCGGGTTGTCAAACAGCCCGTGAATGTATGTACCCATAACTTTTGAATCAGTGGATACACAGCCATCTTCATCCTGGCAGGGACGTTGGTCGCGATGAGAAATCTTAAACAGCGGCTTTTGGCCCTTTCGGGTGGTCTGCCCCATATGAATTTCATATCCGGCGCCAGGCTGACCGTCCCAGCAAAATTGCGTCAAGGTGGTTGTCTTGGGTGCCTGCAGTACGGTTTCGACGGGTAGCAAACCCATTCCGTCGCTGATGCCGGGTCGGCCCTCCAGTCCTTGCGGGTCGTCTACCGTGGTTCCCATCATCTGATATCCGCCGCAAATTCCCAGGACATGACCGCCGGCCTTGATATAATCCGACAGCGCTGCGGCCCAGCCGGATGTCCGGATCCAGTTTAGATCAAAGCGGGTGTTTTTGGAGCCGGGCAGGATAACGGCTTTGAAAGCGGTGAGAACCTGAATTTTCTCCAGAAAATGCAAATCCAGCTGATGTAACGCCAGCAACGGATCAAAATCGGTAAAATTAGAAATATGCGGCAAACGGATGACCGCCACCGCCGGTTTTTGACTGTTTTTGATGTCTACTTTTTGGGGGTTTTCAATCACCACCGAATCTTCGGGTTCAATCTGGATATGGCTGTACCAGGGTAAGACCCCGAAAACCGGTTTTCCCGTTTTTTCCTCGATCCAGTGGACCCCGTCTTTAAAAAGGCTGAGATCACCCCTGAAACGATTGATGATAAAGCCGCTCACATGAGCGCGCTGGTTTTGTTCAAGGCATTCAAGGGTGCCGATGATCTGGGCAAACACGCCACCGCGATCAATATCGGCCACCAGCAGTACGGGCGCATCCGCATGGGCGGCCATTCTGAAATTGACAATATCGTGGGGCATCAGATTAACTTCTGCGCAGGAGCCCGCCCCCTCCAGAATAATCAGCTCATATTTTTGACGTAATCGATCCAGTGCATCGCCGGCTTCCTTAAAAAGGCGCTCATTATTTCCGTAACCATCCCCAGTCTGACCGGTTTCAAGGGCTGTTCCCATTAGCACAATCTGGGACCCGATTGCAGCGGTGGGTTTGAGCAAGACCGGGTTCATGTCTACATGGGGAGGGATTCGGGCGGCTTCCGCCTGTACGATCTGCGCCCGGCCCATTTCAAGTCCTTCGGGTGTGACCCCCGAGTTGTTGGACATATTTTGGGCTTTAAAAGGTGCAACCCGGATCCCCCGGCTCGAGAATACTCGACACAGGGCGGTTGAAATGACACTTTTGCCGACCTCAGATCCGGTTCCAAGGACCGCTATACAGGGTGCTTTTGTCTTATGTTTATTTTTCAATGCCAACGCCTGCTTGAACTCCGTCTTTACAACCGAATTCGGTTTTAAAATCGTTTATTCTAAATCAAAACGAATGGGCACTCTAACCCACATTTTTGTCCTGATACCGCCTTCGGTTCCCGGCTCGAACAGCCATTTTCGGACAGACGCCAGGGCTGTTTGATCTAAAATAGTGTGTCCGCTGGATTCGAGCACCGTCAGATCATCCACCCGTCCGTTTTCATCCACCAGCACTTTCAGCATGACCATGCCCTCATATCCCAATCGGCGCGCCTTTCGCGGATATGCGGGCGCCGGATTTTGCCTGTACAGGGGTTTGGCCAAGGTGATGGCGCTGGCTGGCGCGCCATTATCACTTTGCCGGCTGGCCAAGGCAGCTGAGTAAGTCGTTGATTCCGAATGTTCGCCGGCCATACGGCTGGTTTTTTTTATGAAGGCCATTTCTGGCGCAAGTAGATCATGGCCGGTTGGATGGGTCGGACTTACGGGACTGAATGCTTTAGCATGCACAGCGGGGGAAGTTACATCTGCATCGATTGATTCCCCCCGGGCAGTTTCCCTGGCTTTAACGGACGCGAATTCACGGGTCAATGCTTTCAGATTTTTTTTCGGCCGGGGTTTTTTAAGGGTCCTGGCCGGCAGCTGTTTTTGAATTTGAGCGCTATTTTCGAGCCGTGTGGCAGCCGGGATGCCGGCAGCCTCTTCTTTAGGTTTCTGCTGAAGGTCCGGTTGCAAACGGTTTTCCGGTTCTTTTTTTTCAACTGCGGCCGCCTCCTTGTGTTTCTGGAAGGTATTGGCTGACAATGTAATCGATAAAGACCTGGATACCGGCGTCGCACCGGGCGCTTGCTTCAGCCAGCTAAAGTCGCTGCTTAAAATGATGGCATGAAGTGCCAGCGCACATATGACGGCGGGCAGCAGACGTTTCACATCGATTCCTCCAAGTCGGCCTGCAGGGATATGCGACTCAAGCCTGCCCGGCGAATTTTATCAAGGACCCTATAAATCATCTGGTAGGGCAAAGCGCGGTCTGCAAAAATCAGCACACCGGAGTCACGGGATTCGCCGGCTCTGGCTCGCAGCACCCGGGTTAGATCCGCCAGGGCAACGGGCTCTTTGTTGACGTAAATCGTTTCATCCGCCCGGACAGTGACCGACAGCGTCAATTTTTTATCGATTTCGGCTGTGGTCGAAAACGGCAATTCAACCGGCAATCCCCGATGAACCGCCATGGACAGCATGGCGTAGATAAAAAATACCAATAACAGAAAAACGATATCTATCAAAGGCAGCATTTCGATGCGTGCCTTTTTCTGAACGGGTAACTCGATTTTCATGGTATGCCTCCGTCCAATGCTAGCATTCGCTTTGGGTCAGCTTTTCGTACACAATTTCCAGGCTGGTGGCGTATTTTTCAATTTGCACGGCCGCATTTTCGACGCGCGCATTAAAATAGTTGTAGGGAAATACCGATAAAATGGCGATTCCCAGGCCGGCCGCCGTGGTGATCAACGCCTGGGCGATACCGATCGTTACTTCCTGCGGATGCTCGATGCCGGCCGAGCCTAAAGCCTCAAAAGATGAAATAATACCCAGAACCGTTCCGAAAATTCCCAGCAGGGGGGCCACGGTGATCATGGTGTCCAAAACACCCATAAAACGCCGCATATGTTTAATTTCATCGGCTGCCGCCGCCTCCATGGCCTTGATCATCGAAAATTCTCTGTGCAGGATGCCGCTGACCAGAATTTTTATAATATAATCCTTGGCATGAGCGGTCTTATTCTTGATGGATTCCCAGTCTCCCTGACGCGAGTGCTCCAACACGTCATCGACCAGCGAGGGTTGGCTTCGAAGACCCAGCCTGAACCAGAAAATGGTCCGTTCGATGACGACACTCAACGCAATAATCGAACAGACCAGCAGCGGGTACATCACCGGACCGCCTTTATCGAAAATATGCCACATCGTTTCTACTCCCTGCTCGGCCTGGTTTCAAAAGCAGCCGTCTTATCTGTTTATATCTTAAATGCCAGTCCGACGCGAAAACTGGGGTCCGGCGGGCTGAAACCAAATGCTTCTTCATACTTTTCGTCAAAAAGGTTTTGAACTTTGCCAAAGATTTTTAATTCTTTGATATACGGGTGATTCAGATTAAATGTATAGGAGGTCGCCAGGTCGACAATGAAATATTCATCCAGTGTTACACGATTCGCCGGAAAAGTCCTAAAATCGAGATCATCGCGTTTTCCCACATAAAGGCCGTCGAACCGGATCTGAAAGCCCTTCCAGGCCCAGGTGATAAAGCCAGATGCCGTGTGTTTGGGCCGGCGTAACAGCTCTTTGCCCTCCTCAAAAGGCGAACTGGGACCCCCAGCGCCGCCGTCATCGGTAACCTCTGTATCCAGATAGGTGTAGTTGCCGCCGAATGTGAAACCATAGCCAGGTTTGCAAAATGCCATCAGCTCGATACCGCTGCTTTCGGCTCCCTGAATGTTTTCAAAATCCGGTAGCGGGTCCGGTCGGTTAACAAAGGTGATCAGATCATCAAATTTCTGATCAAAATAAGTTGCCCCCAAAACAATTTTGTTTTCCCACAGCACCTGGTCGACACCCACCTCCCAGGAATAAGATTTTTCAGGGTCCAGATCAGGGTTGCCGGTGGCAAATCCCTGGGCGAACTGCTCGGTGAACGTGGGCGTTTTAAAACCCTTGCCGGCAGCGCCCCGCAAATTCGTGCCGGTTTGCGTTAACTCGTAAGCGATCGAACCGCGCGGCACAAATTCATTGCCAAACTCGCTGTTATCTTCATAACGCGCCCCGGCGGTCAAATGCAAACGATTATACAAAGACAGTTGCTCCTGCACGTACAACCCCAGATTGTTGCGATCTTTATTTAAATCACTTGTTGATTCGAATCCCATAAATTCGGATAGGGTTTGTTGATCATAGTCTTCATCCAGGTATTCAAATCCGGCTGTAAAGGTCGAGCGAATCTTTTCAGTTGATGGGTAGCGAATATTAAAATGATAATCAATGGAGGCGCGGGTCTCCTTGGTGTCAGAGAAAAATGAGCCAAAGGGGTCTGCCGGTGGATCTTCAGGGTCATTAAACTCTTTTTTGTTATAATGATAACCAAACAGCGCGACATGCTCCAGCCAGGGCAGCATTTGATATTGACCTTTGATTCCGTTGACCCAGTCTTTGTTTTTCAGATCCTGATTGGGATCCAGCGGGGAGAAGCGGTCACCGGCATCCTCGGTCGGAAACTCAAATTTTGATTGCTCGTAACGTCCGGTGAATGTCAGATCAAAATCGTCAACAGGATATACATCCACGCGGCCGCTGAAGGTATTATTCCAGTAATCTTGGTTGACAGGCAGGTAGCCGTTGTCATCAACCCGGGCATACCCCAGGCTGGCCCCGATCCATTCATTCCCGCCGCTAAAACCGACACTCTGCTCGCCAACATAATTCTTGTCACCTTTCAGGTAGGTGCCGTTTGACGTGGAGGCCCGCAACGACGGCTTACCTTCTCCGGGTTTGGTAATAAAATTGATCACGCCACTGATGGCATCCGATCCGTACAGGGCACTCTGCGGCCCGCGCACAACCTCAATCCGTTCAAAATTTTCAGTCAGCAATGAGCCAAAATTAAAAGCGCCGCCACCCAGATTGACACTGACGCCATCGATCAAAACTTTGGTGAAATTATCCTCACCACCGCGCAGATAAAGGGATGTTGTGCCACCACGGCCACCGCTGCGGGCAAGGTTAATACCCGCGATTGTTCGTAAAGCATCCAGCACATCGACAGCCTGGCGCTCCTTTATAGTTTCTTCTGTAATTACCGTTACGGAAACCCCCAGATCTTTTACAGGCGTCTCGGTCCGGGTGGCGGTTACCACAGTTTCGTCCATTATGGGGACGGCATCTTTTTTTTCAGAATCTGCTGAAGCCGGAATGGATAAGATCACACCAGATAAAAAACAGATCAGCACCCAGCAGGCAAACCGCTTCATTTCTCTTCCTCCTTCTATATTTAAGATCAATATTTTAGCACGCTCTGGCCAGTGTTGTGTCCCAGAAAAAATTTGCAAAACAAGAGCGCGTTGTCTCGCCACGTCATTTTCTAAAAGGCGCTATGAACTCTATAGTATCGGTGTCCCAATATTTGGGATTCAACCCACAGCACGGGTTGCGCCAAAAGCTTCGGTGCCCATCATCCCAAATGTCGGGGCACTGTGTCGCCCGTAGTTCAATAATCGGTATATCGCTTTTTGAACACATTAATCTATTGAATCAAGATGTGAAATCCCGTTTTTAAGCGGGGTCAGAAAAAAACATGCCCGTCTGCCAACTTGTGCGTTGGTATCTACTGAGTGAAATTCGGACAATATTGTAAATTATTTCCGGGACACGATACTCGTTACGGTTTCAAAAATTTGCGCGGCACCAGCGTAACGCGCGGCAAATTCCCCAACGGGCTGTTATCGACCAGCAGCTTACAATTATATGTTTCTTCCAGCGTTTCGAAGTTCAAGACTGCATGGGGCGGGCCCATGCGTACAATTTCACCTGCTTTGAGCAACAGCAACTGATCTCCATACATCGCCGCCAGGTTTACGTCATGTGAGACCATGACGACGGTCACCCCTTTTTCGATTTTGAGCTTTTCCATCAGATCCATTATGCGTATCTGATGAGACAAATCCAGCGATGCTGTGGGTTCATCGAGCAAGATGACCTGAGGCTGCTGGCAGAGTGCCCGAGCAATTAATACCCGCTGTTGCTCTCCGCCGCTGAGTTGGTCCAATTTTCTGCGGGCCAGATGCGAAACCTCCGTAAACGTCATGGCCTGCTGTGCCATCTCCAGATCGTTCTGAGAGGCAAGCCCCAGCACTTTCTGGTGGGGGGCGCGTCCCAGCAAAACCGTTTCCTCGACTGTGAACGGGAAACCGACCGGCAACCCCTGGGGGACATAAGCCGAAACTTGTGCCAATCTTTTTTGCGAGTAGTCTTCAAGCGGCGACTGCAGTATTTCAATTTGACCCGACTGAATCTTTGCAATTCCGATCATTAATTTGATCAATGTGGTCTTTCCGGCCCCATTCGGTCCAATGACGATAAACATTTCGCCCTGTGATACCGAAAAAGAAAGGTCCCGCAGAACAAACTGACTGCCGTAAGCATAGCTTAAATTGTTAACAGCAAAAGCAGGTTTCATTTTCGCGACTTCTTTAAAAGAATGATAAAAAGCGGCGCGCCGATCAGGGCCGTGATCACACCGGCCGGCATCTCGCCCTGTTGCGGCAGGGTCCTGGCCAATAGATCACACAGTACCAGATAGGCCCCCCCGCCAAACAGACTCGCCGGGACCAACAAGCGATGATCCGGGCCCAAAACGAGCCGTAATAAATGGGGGATGACCAGCCCGACAAATCCCACCAGACCGCTGAAGCTGACGGTTGCGCTGACCATAAAAGAGGTCACAACCAGCAAGATAAGGGTTACGGCCTTTATGTTGATTCCCATGGTCAGGGCCATATCTTTGCCCATCATGAGCAAGTTCATCGCATGTGAAAACACAAAAACAATCGCAAAACAGGGAATCAGAATGGCGCCCAGGATGACCACCTGCGGAAGGTCGGAAGCGGATAAATCCCCCATTAACCAGAAAATGATGTTGTGCAGTCGGGCGTCCTGGGTGATGGAAATCAAAAACATGATAATAGCCGAGCAAAAGGCATTGACCATTACACCGGACAGCAGCAGCGCATCCTTTCTTAAAATTGATTTTCCGGTCGACATGATCAGTATCAGCGCCAGGGTGCCCAAACTTCCCAGAAAAGATGTGAAACAAATTCCTGGAAATCGTGATAAACCCAGCAATATACCGATGATGGCGCCGATGGCCGAGCCTCCGGAAACCCCCAATATAAACGGCTCTGCCAGTGGATTTCGCAGCAGTGCCTGAAATACGAGGCCCCCCAGAGAAAGCGTGGCGCCCACAATCGTTGCCAATAAAACGCGCGGCAACCGTATACGCCAAACGATGCTGTATAAGACCGGATCTGATTCCCGGGTGGCGAAAAGGGCCGACAGGGCCGATCGCAGCCCGCTCTGGGTGGGGCCAATGGAAAGTCCCAGTATGAAGGCGATCAGCAGAACCCCCAGTAAAATCAGCGAGATCCATAAGAGTCGGGTAATATTATGCTCTAAATTTAAATTCACGAACCATCCTCAAATAGCTCTGGATGAAGCAAGCGGGTCATTATTTCAAGAGCGTCCAGCAAGCGCGGCGATGGACGATCAAACACGTCCGAGTCTACGGTGTAAATACGTTTGGGCATTCCGGCCGGCATATCCGTTAAGCGACGCCAATCTGCTTTGGCTTTTTCAAATGCTCCCGATCGACTCATGGAGGTAATGATGAGAACATCCGGTGCCAGCGCCAATACCTGCTCCCGGCTAAAATGCGGATACGCTTTTGTACCCGCGGCAACATTGATCCCGCCGGCCCGAACAATGAGCTCGTGTATAAAGGTATTCGTACCGGCCGATATGATCGGAGAAATCCCGATCTGAATAAATACGCGCGGTCGATGCTCGCTGCTCGCCACGAGGGCATCCACCTGCTGAATTCGGCTTCGCATGGCCTGCACCAATTTTTTTGCTTTTGCAGACGCATTGAGGATATCGCCAACGCTTTGAATGGTCTGCATCATTGTTTCCAGGTTGCGCGGGTTTACAGCGAAAACGGGTATGTTCAAAGATTGCAGGCGCTCGATGATTTCTTTTGGGTTGCCATCCTTAATGGCAATGCAAAGATCAGGGTACAGGGCAACGATGCGTTCGAGATCAAGACGCACATAGGAGCCCACTTTTGGCAATCTGGCTGCATCAGTCGGATAATTGCTGAATTGGGTGGTGCCTTTTAAGCGCGCCTGCTGTCCGAGCGCAAAGATAATTTCGGTAATACTCGGTGCCAGCGCAACAACTCGCTGCGGATCATCCGGTATGCGAACCTCTCGCCCCAGCTGATCCTCGGCCGTTTTGGCCATCAGCGGCAGCACGCATGCCAGCATAACAATGATCGCCGATAGGAAACCCGTAATGAGTTTTAAGATCTTTTCTAAAATCATTGCATCCCGACTCGTTGCCTGACGTTAGAACAAAAAAACCCTTCAAGCTGTTAATTGCTTGAAGGGCTGCACCCAGTTTACTTGGCCCTTATTATGTGTTGCCCGGTCTCTGTCATTCGCAGAATGAGACATCTGTCCAGGATTCTGTTCTGCCCAATTTCAGTATCAGGCAGCACTGAACCTCTCTAACAGGTCTCAAGACAAGGCTAGCTGGTAAGGCAGGTCTTCTGGCTCCCCCGCCCATTTAGCAACCTTCCCATCCCGATTGTTCGAAACAGTGGCGTCTGCGGCTAAATGGGTCCTCTTATCAGCAAAAGTGAAAAGAGCAGGGTTACAGCGGCGGGACCGCTCCCGGATTTAACGGGATTCCCTATTAAGCTTGCGCACCTTATTCCCTGACACGATGCATTAAGGGAAAAGCGGCCTTAAGTCAAGAAATTTCACTTGACAAAGCCTCATATTTTGTCCGATAGCTGCGTTGCGCAACTGGCGGGAAAATCCCTGTCTATCGCGGCAAGATGCCGCTCCCACAAATTATATGTGTGTACAGAACATTTCGAACGGTGATTACAAAAAAGTGGGAGTGGCTTTTAGCCACGATATATACGCTCCGCTTTCTCGCCGTTTCGCGCCTTTTGAACACCTTTTTATTATTATTCACGTTTCGTGGTTAAGGATGCATAAGAAAGGAGATTTAGAGAATGATGAAGCTGGTGGAAATTATTGATGGTATCCGGCCGGTGGATCCAGGGTGGATTCAAAAAGCG
>JAHEIW010000173.1 GCA_024639185.1 Deltaproteobacteria bacterium
AATGAAGCGTTTAACTATTTTACACTCAGGGGCTTGCTGTGGAAATAAAAGCCAGCTCGGATTCAGTTAACATATGACAGAAACAGGATCACTATTTACGGTCATCGTTCTGGCCGGGAAACGGCCGGGCAAGGATCCTGTGGCCGAGGCGGCCGGAGTCGCCTGCAAATCGTTTGCACCGATCGGTGGGCGACCGATGGTCCTTCGCGTACTGGATGCATTGGCGCAAAGCCGGCAGGTCGGGCCTCAGATTTTGTGCGGCCCCCCACAGTCCATAATCGCACACGAACCCGAGCTTAAAACCCGCATCGAGACGGGGCAGGTTAAATGGGTGGATAGCCTTGCGACGCCAAGCTCAAGCACCTTCAGGGTGCTTCAATCCCTGCCACAAAACAACCCGGTTCTGGTGACCACGGCCGATCACGCACTATTAACGTCACAAATCGTCGATTTTTTTTGTGACCAAGCCCGCCGCACTGACTGCGATCTTGCCGTCGGCTTGACACCATACAAAGGCGTCCGGGACGCCTTTCCCGAAACCAGACGCACCGCCATAAAGTTCAATGATGACGCTTACAGCGGCTGTAATTTATTTGGATTTTTAAATCGAAGCTCGCACCGTGCGGCGGCATTCTGGCGCCAGATTGAACAGGAGCGCAAAAAGCCCCTACGCATAATGCGCGTTATCGGTTGGTGGAGCGTTGTGCAGTACATGTTGGGTCGGTTGTCACTGGCGCAGGGTCTGGAAAAGCTCTCAGCTAAAATTGACATTCGCGTGCGCGCGGTCCTTCTCCCGTTTCCGCAAGCTGCCGTAGATGTTGATAGCGCCGATGACTGGCATTTTGCGCAACAGCTGGTAAAGAAACAGGCCTTGTGACGTTTCGGCTGCGAGTGCACCGAATCGAGTTTTTCCAGATCGGGTTCAATCCAGCCGGTTACACCCGCAACGATCGAAGCACTTTACGCCACTGTCTTTTGCCGCTTCAGGCCGTATAATCCAACCCTCTCGCCGAACGGGTGGTCGTTGAATCAGTCCGCCAGGCGGTATTCATTCTCGGTATCGAAACGTTGGGTCTTTGTATCATAGCCCCGCACACAAATTCGTATCTCCCAGCCGTCTGCTCGTGAGGACAGATGATAAAGATGATAGCGCGCACGTCGCTTTATATTTTCACCGGCGGCTGAAGATGATGGGACGCCGATTACCGGAATACGGCCACCGACGGTCTCCAGGTATGTCTGAGATTGATGATGGGAGTGGCCATGTAGAATCAATTCGGCCCCAAAAGTGTGGATGATCCTTTGAAATGCTTCGGCGTCGGTGAGCCTTTTACGCCAGCTGACCACACCGGATTTCGGTGGATGATGAATCAGAACGATGCGAAACAGGCCCTTTTGACCGCTATCGATCAGAATTTTCTCAAGTCGCTGCAGTTGGTCATTGCCGATACAGCCAACCGCCAGAAATGTCGAACACGGCTGCGCCGTGGTGACACCGATAAGCGCCACGCCGGCACGCACCCGCAGGCTTGGAAATAGGGTATCTACCGCGGCAGCCTCGCCATCGCTGATGGTTGCGCCATCTGAAACCAGATAGTCCGCCCATTCAACCAGACGGCTATCCAACGCACCTGCAACATATGCATCGTGATTTCCGGGGATAATGGTCACCCGGGAGGCGGGCCCGAGACGTTCAAGCATTTTTTTTGCCCGGGTATACTCGGCCGGCAAACCCATATGGGTAAGATCTCCGGTAATGACGATGTGATCGGGCCGGGTATCCCGAATATCCTGGATCATTTGTGCCAGCACGTCGTCTTGATGTTCCGCCCGGCGCTTCAGGTGCCATTTAAGGTAGCCGAAAAAACGTTTGTTCAGAAATTCGGAAAAACCGCTGGCGTGTGGATACGCCAGGTGAGGGTCCGAGAGGTGCGCCAGAGTAAAGGTGTCGTTAGGATTCATTCGCCAGAAATTGAATATGCGGGTTTCAGCCACATGATTTGCGGGTTGCTTTACAAAATGACTATTTCACGTATATAATAGCGAACACCTTTTTGCAATGGCACCTCGCTTCAGTCGGCCCTAAAGGTAGGTTAGAAGCACCGTTGATATGACTTGCACTCAGGCGCATTTTCCGATTTACAGACCGCACGAACCGGCTGGAACTAAAACAAAACGTATCTGAAGGCTCTCTTTGGCACGTTATGGCAACCAGGCCCACCTTACGTTTGGGTTTGTTGAACAATCCGCTGAGCGGCGGCAACCGCAATGGTTTCGAAAAAATACGTGCGACGGCCGCCTCCCGGCCAGAAGTGGTTCAGCGTGACGTTCAAACCCCATCGGATGTAACCGAGGCATTGTCGGATTTTGCCCGCCGTGAGGTCAATGTACTGGTGATCAATGGCGGAGATGGTACAGTCCAGGCGGCCCTGACGGCAATTTTTAACAACTGCTTTTTTGAGACACGGCCTGCACTGGCGGTTCTGCCTTCAGCCGGCACCACCAGCATGATTGCGGGTGACATTGGATTAAAAGGATCGCGTTTGAGTGCGCTTGAGAAGCTGTTCACCTGGGTGCGCACAAAAAACGATAACGCCACAACCATAGAACGTCCGGTACTCAAAGTTCAGGTGCCATCAAAAAAGTTACCGGTTTACGGAATGTTTTTTGGCACAGCGGCCATATATCAGGCCTCGCAGTATTTCCATCAGAAAGTTCATACGCGCGGTGTGGGCGGCGAAATCGGCGCCGGTGTTGCCCTGGCCCGCTTTAGCTGGGCGGTGTTGCGCAGAGACCGCAAGGTCGTATCATCAGTGCCCATTCAGATTGGTTTGAACCAGAATGCTTCGGAAACGCAACATTATCTTATGGTATTGATTACAACATTGCAGCGCTTGTTTTTGGGTTTGTGTCCTTTTTGGGGTTCTGAGCCTAAACCGCTGCATTACACAGCCATTGGTGCCCGCCCCCGGTATTTTCTGCAAGCACTGCCACAAATGATGCGCGGTCGGCAAAACCGGCTGATTAAACCCGAAAATGGTTACGTGAGTCACAATATCGATGAAGCCCGGCTCATATTAGATAGCGGCGGGTTTAATCTGGATGGTGAATTATATAACGCTGACAGTCAGCCTGGCCCGGTCGTGGTCGGTTACGGCGGGCAGGCATCGTTTCTGCAATTATAATCATGCCTTCTGAAACCCAACTGATAGATCCGATTCGCAGCCAGATGTCCCAGCCGGCTTCACCGGCGATTCACGCATTGGCGGACAGGCTTTTAGCCAAATATGGAAATGGTATTGAAGCCATTTTGCTTTATGGGTCATGCCTGCGAAGCGGTGAAGATCGTGGCGGATTGGTTGACCTGTACGTATTGGTGGATCGCTATAGCGTTATTGAACCCCGATGGTTACTGGCCATCCTGAATAAATTACTGCCCCCCAATGTTTTCTATATAAAGGTGCCTTTTGAGGATCGTGTGGTGCGCGCCAAATATGCGGTGTTGTCGCTGGATGATTTTAGCGCCGGTGCCAGCCGTTGGTTCCATTCTTATATCTGGGGACGATTTGCCCAACCGATTGGGCTGATATATGCGCGCAACGATCAAATTGTGCAGGTTGTCCAATCGGCACTGATGCAGGCGGTTCTGCGCTTTGTGGCCCAGGTGCTGCCCAGCATTCCAGCTTCTTTTACAGCTCGAAGTTTATGGTGCAAAGGGTGGACACTCAGCTATCGAGCCGAACTTCGAGCCGAGCGACCGCATAAATTGGTGCAATTATATGAAGCCGCACCGCGCTATTACGAGCAGCTCACCCGCTCGGCAATAGGCCGTCTGCCTTTTCACATCGATGTTCAAAAAGACAAAAAAACATTTTGCTACTCGGCATCCTTTTCCGATAATGTTCGCCGTAAGAGCCGGTTGAATTGGACCGTACGGTCCTGGCAGGGCAAATTGCTTTCGACGCTGAGACTGCTCAAGGGCGTGTTGACTTTTCGCGGCGGGGTGGACTATATCCTCTGGAAAATTGAACGCCACTCAGGTGAGAAAGTTGAAGTGCCGCCACAACTCAAACGATACCCGCTAATTGCAACCTTCGTGATCTTCTGGAAACTCTACCGTCGGGGGGCATACCGTTGAATCGCAATCGCCTAAAGATGTTTATAGCACAAATATCCAAACCCCACCTGATGGTTTGGGGCAAAATACTGGGACGTATATTGTATTACCTCGCGGTTCCCCAGCGGCGTACTGTCAGACGCAATTTACGCTTTTCCTATCCTCAATGGCCGCAAAATAAAATCCGACGTGTCACCAAACGCTTTTTCAAGCATTTTGGGACAACCATTCTGGAGATTGTTCAAATGGGTTTTTTTTCGCGTGAGGATATGCGCAACAGGATCCAGGTGGTCGGTGAAGAAAATGCAAGGGCGGCCCTGCGCGCCAATAAGGGTATCGTCGTTATTTCAGCCCATCTTGGAAACTGGGAGGTGGGGCTGCAAACGGCCACCTGTTATTTTGATCTACCCGTGACCGGTATTGCGAAAAAAATGCGAAATGCCAGGCTTGAGCAGATCATCTATAACTACCGGACGCGATTCGGAAACAAAATTCTGTATAAAAGAGGTGCCCTGCCGGAAATGATGCAGGTGCTGCGGCAGGGCGGCGTTCTGGGTGTGATGATGGATGTCAGCAGACGTTTTGACGGCGTGGAAGTTGAATTTTTTGGCCACCGGGCCACTGCCACACCGGTGGCCGCATTGCTGGCATTGCGCTGTAAAAGCCCTGTGCTTCCGGTTTATTGCCTGAGAAATCCCGCCGGTAACCTCATTGTTCACATTGAGCCGCCGGTGGTCATGGAGCGCACAAACAATCTACGAAAAGATTTGGTGACAAACACCCAGAAAATCACCAATCGAGTGGAAGCCGCCGTTCGAAGAAAACCTGAACAGTGGTTATGGACCCTAAAACGATGGAAGGAATTTTATCCGGTTTTGTATCCGCAGAGCGCAAAACGTTTACATAAAATTAAAATGAAAGCGCAACAAAAAAGAAAGGGGGTAACCGGCTTATAGTGGTTGTCAGAAAAACGTTCCGATTGCGTAACGTTTTTTTTGCTACAACACTTATACCGCCATCCTTTTTTTGCGTTATTCGAACATTAATATGACAAGCGGTATAAATTAAAAGGGCAGTTGTTTTTGGAAAATTCGGGTGCGCCGTTTGTTCACCACAGCGTATTTGCCCCAGATTCCGGTAACAGAGATGTTGTCTTCAAGCTCTCGATTCGTCTCTAAATACGGAACACATTTAGCCTTCAAGATGCGGTGCATGGTCAGCGCCATTATCGGAAATATTTTACGTGCATTGGCTTGCGGGTGGATACCTGCAAAATAAAAATCTACGGTGTCATATTTTTTAAAACCCCGCAAAATATGTAAAAATCCAAGGGGAAAGAGTTTGCCCTTCGCCTTTTGAAATGGCTTGCTCAGCGAAGGCAGCCCCAAAAATATCCCCTGAATCCGGTCTTGCGGATCCGCAACCATGATAAAGTAATTTGGATCGACAAATCCAAAATATTTCTGCGTGTAGTATTTTTTCTGTTCATCGGTGAGCGGCGTAACCCCGTATATATCCTCGAAGGCGGCTTCCAGGACATTCCACCATTGATCGAGGTATTTTACAATCTCCTTTTTGTTGCCTAATTTTACGACGCGGTAGCCCTCCTTTTCGGCCTCGGCAACCCTTTTTACCATCCGCCTGAACAACGGATTGTCTGCAGGGAATTCAATGCGGTGTTCAATGTAGTCGACTGCTTTTTCGTACCCTAAATCCTCTAAGAGTCTGCGGTAATAGGGTGGGTTATAACTGCCCGAGATGGTCGGCAGGGCATCAAAACCATCAATAAGCAATCCTTCCGGGTCAAGATCCGAAAATCCGTGCGGCCCGGAAATTTCACGGCATCCCTGGCTGACAAACCACTCTTCCAGATAACCCAGCAATGCCGATGCGACGCCGGCGTCATCGACGCATTCAAACCAACCGAAACGACCTCGCTTATATCCCAGCTTCTTCTCTTCAAGCCTGTGCAGGATGCCACAGACGCGCCCGACAGTCTTGCCGTTTTGCTGCGCCAGCAGCAGCCTGGTATCAGCGATCTTGAAACCGGGATTGCGCTCGGCTGAGAAAAAATCCATTTCCTCGCGGATGATTTGCGGCACGTAGTTTGGATCTTGCCGATAAAGCCGATAAGGGAACATCACCCACTCTTTCAATTCAGATTTGGTGCCTACTTCGATAATCCCTGCTGACATTTCGCGATATTCCCCTCAGCAATATTTATTGCCCCGGCGGCGTGGTTTGAATATGATCTGTTCGCGCCCGGACAGGCGCTAGCAAATCGAAGTGCAGGTACAATAATTTATGATAAATTGCAACCTTTTAAAGGGAAATTCATCGGGACTTGATTTGCACCGTAGATCAGGCTAATAGTAAAATCTGGCTAGGTGCCAAAAAGTGCGGCCGCATTATTTAAGCAATCTAACAAGTTGATTGATTTGAGCGGCAACGCTGCGTTCTGAAAGGCACTGTAGATATGTTATGCAATTCCAAATTGCTG
>JAHEIW010000060.1:0-6448 GCA_024639185.1 Deltaproteobacteria bacterium
ATCAAAATTATCAGGGACCGAAAGGATCCCCGATATACTTTCCTTGTCTTCCACCGGAATCGATAGATTACAGGTTATCATTTTCGCATCCTATTCCTATGATGATAAGGCTTTTTTCAGCCAGTAGTGTATCGACGCCATATTTTTATGATGCTGAAATACATATTTACATGATTTGTATTTTAGTCTACTTCGATGATTGCCAAACCTGCTGTCATAAAAAATTTTCAGCTTCTCATTAATTTTCATGCAAGATTCAGGTTGGGTGTAGCAGCGCTTTAGAGCATTAGTCAAGTGCAATGGCATTCGTTTGGGCTGTTAGCTGTTAACCCAATTTGCAGTAGACCATGGAAACATTTTTGGGGTCTTAAAACGCCCGGCCTGGGAAAATGAATATATCACCCCCCGTGCGGCCGAAGAAAATCTGCTGACCCTTCAGCGCCTGGGATGTTCGGCAGTGCATATCGGCGGCGGGGAGCCCATGCTGAGGCCCAAGAAGCTTTCAGCCGTCCTGGAAGTTGCCTCAACAGTCGGTGTAGCGGTGGATTACGTTGAGACCAATTCCTCCTGGTTTAAGGACGAAGATTCGGCCATAGCCCTGTTGAATCAATTGCGTGAAAAGGGACTGCAGACTTTACTGGTATCCATCAGCCCGTTTCACAATGAATTTATCCCGTTGGCAAAAATAAAGGGCGTTATTGATGCCGCCCGCAAAACCGGCATCAGCATATTTCCATGGATTGCAGATTTTATGAAGGATCTATCCGAACTGGATGCAAGCGGCAGGCATTCACTCGCTGAATATGAAGCGCTGTTCGGTCAGGATTACATAAAGAACCTGCCGCAGCGTTACTGGATCCACACGGGCGGCCGGGCTCTAAAAACCTTCAGTCCCTATCTGGCAAAGAAGTCAGCCGAGCAGGTTCTGAAAGAAAATCCTGGCAATTGTACCGCCGAGCTCACAGACAACGGGCATTTTCACATAGATCTTTTCGGAAACTACATCCCCGGGCTTTGTTCCGGGCTTTCCATCTACAGAGAAGATTTAAATCAGCCGATTGGCACAGATCAATATCCGGTTCTATCGACTTTGTTCGCAAAGGGGATCCGCGGTATTTTTGATATGGCCCGGGATACATTCGATTACATGCCGGCAAAATCTGTCTACATTAACAAATGCGATCTGTGCACTGAAATTCGCACCCTGTTTGTCCAACATAATTTCGGCAGCCCCGCCGAACTCAACCCCAAAGAATTCTACAGCAACCCGTAATGAGCATCCATTCAGCAATCCATTATCTTAAAATCGCTTGATCTGAACGTATTCGGATATTTGGAAATGATAAATTAGCACCCAGAATTAAGGAATGTTTTTGATGGGCCCCGTCTAACGGCGGGATTTCACATCTAATTTTATGATAATTAAGGTGTTCAACAAGCCGCACAAGGGTTTTAGCCCTCGGCGTACTATTAGTACGTCGAGGAGTACGTCGAGGGTTAAGATGTGCGGAGAACACCGCTCAGCGTAAAAATAGCCATTTAGTTATTGCAACGAACGGATTCCCAGCCGAGAATTGCCATCTTGCGTGCCTTCCCGCCGCCGTAATTTCCAAATTCGGCCGATTTACGAATCACCCGATGGCAGGGTATCACAAACGGTATTGGATTGCTTCCGACCGCATTGCCCACCGCACGCGAGGCCTTGGGCATCCCGATATAAGCCGCCACATCCTCATAGGAAACGACGGCTCCCATAGGTATGTGCATAAGGGCCTCCCAGACTTTGATTTGAAAATTGGTGCCGTTTAATAGCAGATGAAGGGGCGTGGTGTGTTGCCCGGCCAGAGGATCGAATATGCGATCGACAATGGGTCGGGTTGCGTCCGGGTTTTCAATTAAGGCCGCATTTTGCCATTTTGATTTTAGGCTCGCCAATGCCGACGGCCGCTCATTGTTTTGAACAAATTTTAATCCGCAAATTCCTCTGTCGGTAATTGCCAGCACACATTCGCCAAATGGGCTGGCATGATACCCGTAAGTGATTTCAAGGCCCCGGCCCCTGGCCTTGTATTCCCCGGGCGTTACGGCTTCACAGTTTACAAACAAATCGTGCAGTCGTCCGGGGCTCGTCAGGCCGGCTTCGTAGGTGACGTCTAACAGGTTAATGGACTTTTCCAGTAACTTTTTGGCGTGCTCTTTTGTTAAAAATTGCAGAAATCGTTTGGGGCTGATACCGACCCAGCGACTGAACAGTCGCTGAAAATGGTATTCGCTCATATGAACCCTGGCGGCAATTTCCCTTAAACCCGGCTGGTCGTGAAAATTGTCGACTAAAAACGCGATGGCTTTTTCGATTCGCTGATAATCAATTGCTGCCTGGGAAAACGTTTCAGCAGTCATTTTGCTACCCCCTGTTCAAGTTAGCTCTTTTTTAAGCCAAGGTAGGCCAGATGATGCGAATCTACCACCCGTTTCTTGCTATTTTTCACCTTTTGGTTAGCCCGTTGAGCCGGCTGTAATCGGAAAATATCTGATACCCTTTTATCCGGGCAAATCCCGTTTCACGGGGACCTTCGGCAGGCCAACGGGTAAAAGGCTCAACCTTTTTAAGATAGCGTGTTTATAAGCTATAAAGTTTAATATACAAGGTTCTAAATGATGACTTTAACCACCACCAGAGTGACATCATCTTCGGGAACGACACCCTGACGGAAATGCTCCACTGCATTCATAATAGCAGCAACGATTTCATTTGCACTCCTGGTAGCATGTTTGCGAATGATGTCAAACAGCGATGCTTTGCCAAATAGCTGACCGGCGGCGTTGTGGGCTTCCCAGATGCCGTCGGTACCGAAGACGATAATTTGTCCGCGGGACAATCCCAGCTTTTGCTTTTCCTCATATTGCCAGCTTTCATCCACTCCCAGGGCCATACCTGATCCTTTTAGCTCTTCAAAGGCGTTGTTTGCCGAATCATACAAAATGGCCGGCTCATGACCGGCGCGCACCCAGCGAATGCGCTGCTGCTGCACATCGATCTCACTGCAAAACAGCGTCATGAATCTGCCCGATTCCTCAACATCTGAGGTCAGCTGCCGGTTCACGTCTGATACAATTTGGGCAATGTTACCGGATAGCAAGGCCCGCTGCCGCAACGAAGACCGGGCAGATGCCATTAAAAGGGCTGCTGAAATTCCGTGCCCGGAGACATCCCCTACAACGATTCCGATTTTGCCGGCTTGTTGATTGCCCAAATGCAGATAATCATAGTAATCACCGCCGGTGCGCTCGCAGTAAATGCTTTTCCCGGCAATATCCAGCCCGGCAACGGTGGGATCGGTTTTCGGCAAAAAGTTTTGCTGAACCTCTTTGGCCAGTTCCAATGAGTGACGCATTTTATCGCGTTCCTTGAGGCCGTCGGTCATTTCATTAATCACGTCTCCAGTATAGCCGATTTCATCGTTGGATGTGACCCTGACGCGGTTGTTGAGTTCCCCGTCGCGAACTCTTTTCAGAACCCGAATGATCTCCTTTAAGGGCCGCGTAATATTGCCACTGACCAGTATCGTCAAACCAATACCCACACTGATACCAAAAATAGCGTTGGCCAGCAGCGCTGGTCGCAATAATTCAAGCAACACGGCAGGATCCAGGTTGGCACGCGAGCTGCCGCGCACAATTGCAATCAGGGCTATAAATGGGATCAGGTTACAGGCAAAAATAAGGGCCGCCAGGCGGGTGCGGATCCGCACGCGCAGGGTTTTGGGGGTGACATACAGCCCGCCGCTCGGGAAAAAATAAGGCGCCATCCGCTGCAGAACATATTCCAGGATAAAAAAGGCGGCCGTCATGGTGCCCAGCCCGATTAACAGATTCTGAATAAACGCCCGGCCAATAATCATTTCCCCGGCTTGATGCGTATGGAAACTGATGGGATAGACCACTGCGGCAGAAAGCCATAGCAACAAATCCAATGCAATTAAAAAAAACGGTTCATTCAGCAGCCTCTGTCGGGCTTTTGCGGCTAGATCGGGCGGTACGGCTTTGTTGCGGTACATAAGATCCAGCGAACGCCGGATGGGCTGTTCGAATATCAGGGTTGCTGTCAGAATAAACATAAAAAACAGGGGTTCGAAAAACAGCGCAATGCGAAACGTCAGGCGCTCGATTTCAGGTGTGGGCGGAGATATGGATCGATAGCTGAGGATAAAAAAGGTGAGGACACCGATGGATATCCCCACTAAATTAAAAAAAAACATCTGGTTCTTTAATCGAAAAAGCATAAGTCTGGACACAGCCGATATCTCCTTGTTCAAGCGGCCTGCAACGCCGATTAATAACGGTAACCTGTTAAAATTAATATTTTTTTAGCGCAGCAGGCCGGAAGCAGATGATTTTATTATGGTATGGGTTACCTAATTTTCATTCATTCTTTTCACACCGGTTTTTAAATTGCAAGAATTATCATATTCCCTAATTTATTGTTATTTATGCATATATACCAAAATCGATTTGTTGCACGCTTTTTGCATCAAAGCATAACAATGCTCTTTGCAGATATGGCAGCCGCTTCGCCAGCCATGATGGTTAATGCCCGGTTGAATCACCGTATGCGGTTTCAAAGTTCGGATTAACGCTCATAACAGCATCAGCGCACAAAGAAAGCAGAGTGGCCAAAATATGATTTCAACATTGCAACGATCAATTAAATTGGGAAAGGAAAACACCACCAAAACCGTTGCCGATTTCAAGATGAAGGATTATGAAATCATCGCTCGATTGTATTATTTAATCGGCAACCTGTCTGAAGAACAGCAAAGAGAGCTTTTCAGGCAATTTCTCAATGGGAGTATGGCCAACTTTTTGTTAAAGACGGCGATCGATATGCCGTCCGAGCAGCAGTATATATTTATGAAACATCTGGAAGAAATGCAGCCGCAGGCCGAACAACCGGATCGCAGAGCAGACAGCAGAAAGGATTGCCTGATAAACGTCAATTTTATGATTCGGGGCCAGAAATTCCGCAGCTATATTTTAGACATCAGCAACTCCGGTGCTTTTATCGAAACCAGTGCGGCCTTTACACCGGGGTTAAAAATGATTCTGGGATTCGCATCTCCAGAAGACCGCCAGCGCCTGGACTTAATCGCTGAAATCGTCTGGGCCGATAACCGGGGGGTCGGGGTAAAATTTGTCCATCTTACCACAGATCAATCCCGAAAATTAAAATCCTTTACCGAAAAAACCGAGGAAGTTTTAGAAATCGCCAGTTAGTCGGCTGATCGTTGATTGGTCAATTAGTTGATTCGTCAAATCGTTTCTGACAGATTGATTTCCCCCGTGAAATGTCGCTTTGTGGCGGAAGAATCCAATGGGGCATTCCAATCCGCCAATTGGTTAATGGCATCAGTTAGTTTTATAACCTAATCTCTGACAGAAGCGGAATGAATTATCAGCAGCAACATCGTGCATTGTCTGAATGCATTAAGGTGTGTTGCGAAAGAACAGAATAGAACTTATAGGCGATTATTGAACCCGATGTTGACTTTACACAGGACCCATTATTTTGTATTTGATTTCTGTAATTTTGCTGCGCATCCTTTTGCATGCGTTTGCACGATGCAGTCGCTGATGATTCATGCAGCGATCAAATCAATTAAATCCCAACTCCCTCAACTAGTTAACGAATCGACTATTTGACTATTTAACCAGGTCCCGAATTACAGCCGGGTTGAATCCGCGCGAGTACAGGAAGCGATAGATTCTATCGCTTCTTTTTCTGGGATCTGTCAGGTTTGCGAAAGTCTTCTTTTTCTTTTCCAGCAGCCGGCCGGCATGAATATATTCATCTTCCCCGGGATAATTTTCTACTAAGATTTTTTCAATCGCAGCGCCCATCAAGCGTTTCTTTTTCAAGGCCAGCCGGACGTAGCGCCTGCCGAAACACTTTCGTTTGAGCTGCAAAACATATACCTGTGCCGTTCTGGGGTCATCGATGTAACCGAAATCTTCGCAGCGTGCGATTACCGTAGCGACGATTTTGGTTGAAAAACCCCGTTGTTGCAGTTTCTGTACGAGTTCAAATTTTGAATGATCGCGATTCGTTAAGATTCGTACCGCCGTATTCATCGCATGTTGGTAGGACTTTTTAGGCGGACGCGAAATGTTCTGTCTGCTGTGCTCTCTCATTTATCCTCTGTCCTCTGCCTGCCACGGCGTAGCTCGTTAGAGCGAAGACGGGTCATCTGACTTCTTTTATTTAGGCGGCAACCAGGGCCCCTTGACCTGATAGCCGTCGGCCAGAAGCAAGCGGCTCATGCCTTTCAGATGCGGCGCCCCTAAAAAAGCAACGACATCCCCTTCAACCAGTTCTGTTCGCATCCGATCAAAAAATATTTGATCGCGATGATCAATTACGGTGTGATGGCGACTCGGAAAACGGATACCC